>NZ_JBFUBG010000005.1:0-156241 GCF_056405875.1 Rhizobium sp. P1_E6
ATGCAACACTAGATGTGCCCATGGTCACACATTCTTTTTAGTTAAAACAGAGGTAAATTCTGCACTACTACGCGCCTTGCATGTGTTACCAAAGTAACAACTTTGGTGTATATTCTATATTGACGGTTTATACTCACTTCTGCATAGTTAAGACGAAATTACAATCATGCATATGAAGATTGGTCAGAGGGGCATCATCATGATGATACTCGCACATCGCGGCTGGTGGCATGCGCCCCATGAGCGGAACAGTTTAGGGGCATTCGACAAGGCATTTGCAGCCGGACACGGCGTCGAACTCGATGTTCGCGATCTGAATGGCGAACTGGTTATTTCACACGATCCTCCTACAACCGGAGCGCTGCCTTTCGAGCGGGTTCTTGAGTGCTATACGGCAAATGGCAGCCCCGGACGGCTGGCCATCAACATAAAGGCTGACGGTCTCTGCCCGATCCTTGTGCCGATGCTCGAACAGTATGGGGTGACGAAACGCTCCTTCGTTTTCGACGCCTCGGTTCCCGATCTCAGGCCTTATCTCGACAGCGATATCCCCGTCTTCACCCGCTTCAGCGAGGTCGAGCTCTACCCGTCCWTCTACGAACGCTGCCAGGGTGTCTGGGTGGATTCATTCACCGAGAAGCCGGCGTCGATCGAACGCGCGATCGACGATCTCAGACACGGCAAATATGTCGCAATGGTTTCGCCGGAACTGCACAAGCGAGCGCATGAAGCGACCTGGGCCGCCTGGTCTGGCGAATTGCGGCAGGCTGCAAAGAGCGGTCTTCCACTTGAGCGGCTGATGATCTGCACCGATCTGCCCGATGCAGCCGAGCAGAGCTTTGCCTGGATGGTTGAGGAGGAAGTCACATGATCCGTGCTGTGTTGTTCGACATGGATGGCGTGCTGATCGACGCCAAGGAATGGCACTACGAGGCCCTGAACCGGGCGCTCGATCTTTTTGGCATGCCGATCGACCGGCAGGCGCATCTGACTACATTCGACGGCCTGCCGACCCGTCGCAAGCTGGAGATCCTCTCTCGTTCCAATGGCCTGCCGAAAGGGCTGAACGAGCTGATCCACGAGCTGAAGCAGGACTATACGATGGAATTGATCTACACCCGCTGCAAGCCGGTGTTTGCTCATCAGTATGCGTTGAGCCGCCTCAAGCATGACGGCTACAAAATCGCCGTCTGCTCGAATTCGATCCGTGTCACCATCGACTCCATGATGCGTCGTGCCGGATTGATGGAATATATCGACCTCATCGTCTCCAACGAGGACGTCACCCGCGCCAAGCCGGATCCGGAAATGTATGTGACGACGATGGAGCGCTTCGGCCTGAGGCCGGATGAGTGCCTGATCCTTGAGGACAATGAATACGGCCTGAAAGCCGCACGCGACAGCGGAGCTTACGTCATGCAGATCGGCACGCCGGCCGACGTCATCCATGGCCGGATCGTATCGGAGATCAAGCGTGTATCGGAGGTGATGGCATGATCGTCCTGTTCCCCACCACGGGCCCAAGCCCGCATTTCAGCCCGGAAGACTATGCTTATCCGCGCCCCCTCATCGAAGTCGCCGGAAAGCCGATGATCCTGTGGGCCATCGAGAACTTGAAGTCGCTCGGCGGCGACACGCATTTCCTCTTCGTCGTCGATCAGCAGGATGCCGTCAAATATTCCTATGAGCGGATCTTCGACCTGAGCACGAACGGCCGCTCCGAGGTGGTGATGCTGAAAGGCCCGACGGCTGGCGCGCTCTGCACTTGCCTGATGGCCATCGACAGGATCGGTCCCACTGAGCCGCTGGTTATCGCCAACAGCGACCAGATCATCGACACCCGCCTTGCATCCGTGATTGCGGAATTCGAGGCGGCCGAGGCAGATGCCGGCGTCATCACTTTCGAGACGATCCACCCGCGCTGGTCCTATGCGACGCTCGGCGACGACGGTCTCGTCAACCGCACGTCCGAGAAGGATGTGATCAGCAACAAGGCAATCGCCGGATTCTACTATTTCCGCGAGGCTCAGATCTTCTTCAAGGCCGCGACTGCCGCCTTGCGGCACGGTGTCACGGTAGAAGACCGCTACTATGTCAGTTCCTCGTTGAACGAAGTGATCCTGGATGGCGGCCGCGTCGTTTCCGCAAGCATTCCCGCGGATCGTTACCACAGCTTCTACAACCCCAAAATGATCGAGAATTTCGAGGTGAACGGCGTACGCCGCCTGTCCTCCGCACAGGCCACACGGCCCGTGCAACTGGTGGTGCCGGCCGCCGGCCGGGGCAGCCGTTTTGCCAAGGTCGGCTTCGCCCGCCCGAAGCCCTTCATCGATGTGCTTGGCCGGCCGATGATCCAGCACGTGCTGGAAAATACCCTGCCGCCGGGCGGACAGCCGACGGTCTTGCTACTGCGAGAACATCTGGACAGCCAGGCGGATGGGGTGGCCGAGCTTCGCTCGCGGGGTGTCGAGGTCGTTTCGGTCGACCATGTCACCGAGGGCACTGCCTGCACCGTTCTTCTGGCGCGCCAGCACCTTGACGAGGAGGCACCCCTTCTCATCGCCAATTCAGACCAGGTGGTCGACATGCGCATCGTCGATTTCATCGACGACTGCATGTCGCGCGATCTCGACGGGTCGATCCTCGTTTTCCGCGATCCGAAGCGCGATCCGAAATGGTCCTTCGCCGAAACCGATGCGGCAGGCTTCGTGCTCAGGGTTGCCGAAAAGCAGCCAATCTCCGAACTGGCGACGGTCGGCATCTACTTCTTCCGCCGCGCCGGCGATTTCATGAAGGGGGCGCTCGACATGATGGTGCACAACGACCGCACCAACAACGAGTTCTATGTCTGCCCCGCCTATAATTACGCCATCCGCAACGGCGCTCGCATCGGCGTTTACGAGATCGACGTCAGGAGCATGCATGGGCTTGGCACACCCGAGGACCTGGCCGAATATCTGCAAGGCCGCGAGCCTGCCTATGCATGATGTCGCCACCAGACCGGACGCGACAGCGCCGCTAAACATCATCATTCCCATGGCCGGGAATGATTTTGAACGGGCTGACGGCTCGGTGAAGGCGGAAATGCCGGTGGAAGAGACGACACTGCTCGGCGCCACGCTGGAAGCGCGCGCTTGGTGGAACGGCGGCGCGGTGCCTGTTTTCGTACTAAGGGACAAGCCCGTATCGCGGCGCTACGCCAGGGAAACATTATTGACACGCTATCCGGCAGCGCGGATCGTCTGGCTGTCCGAAATGAGCGGCGGGGCGGCCTGGAGTGCTGCGGCCGGTGCGGCACTCGTCGCTTTTCCGGATGCGCCCGTCGTCGTCGATCTCTGCGACATCATGTTCGACAGCGATGCGGACATTGCTGCAATTTTTGCAATGGACCCCAATCTCGGCGGTCTTGCACTGACATTTGGCTCCCGCCATCCGCAATACAGCTATCTTAGGATTGGAGATGATGGCCGGGTGCTGGAAGCGCGGGAGAAGGTCGTCATTTCCGATAATGCATCGGCAGGCGTCTATGCCTTCCGCAACGTCGCCGTCTTTCATCTGGCTCTGGCCCACAGTCTGCAGAACCGGGCGAGCCTCTCGCATAACGGTCTGCTTTTTGTCTGCCCTATGCTGAATGGCGTTGTCGCACACGGTTTGGATGTCCGGACTTTGCCGGCGCGTGACGTATTCGATGTCAAGATCGCAGATACGGCCCTTGCCGGCTAGGCGTCGACGACGGGGGGAAGAGACGGGTCCCTTCTGCTTCCTCGACACGCGTTCACGGGATCAGAGACCGAGTAAACGGGAGTTCACCATGACAGCCGGGACATCGAACAAATTACCCTCTCTCGCCATTATCATACCCTGCTTCAACAATGTTGAGACACTTGCCGAGGCGCTCGATAGCGCTCTCGCACAGGATTATCCTGACTTCGAGGTGCATATCTGCGACAACGGCTCCACGGACGGCAGTCGGGAAATGATCGCATCCTACTCGTCTCCACTGCTGAAGCCGGCCCTGCACCCGGACACCGTGCCGCGCACGGACAACTGGAATCGCGCCTATACCGCCGGTGCGAACGCCGATTACCTCGTCACGCTGCATGCCGACGACCGTCTCGCGCCGGGCGCGCTACACGCCATCGGGCGCGCGGCAATGCGCCACCCTGCCCTGATCCACGGCCGTTTCCGTCAGATCACCTATGAGGGTGATCCCATTCCCGGCCGCCGCTTCGGATGGAGTTACAGCAACAGCGGTGAGGCGTTCCGGGAATTGCTGCTGCTCAACAATATGGTCGCGATGCCGGGCGCAACCATCCGTACCGACGTCTTCTTCAAGGCCGGTCGCTGGGATCCCGCCTGGCAGTACCTCCAGGACATGGAGCTCTGGTGGCGCTGCGGCGAACTCGGAGAAGTGGCATTCGTCGCCGATATGCTTGGCGACCACAGAGCCTATAAGCATCCGCAGGCGCTACACCGACATGCCCAGGAGCATCTGCGTTGGGCGACGCGTAGCCTGCGGAATGCCCCGACCCGGCGGCTGCGGCAGGCCGCCGCAGATGGGCTCAATGCCTATCTCACACGCCTCGAGGCCGAAGTGGATGACTTGCCCGAAGTTGCGGCCAGTCTGGTGGATCCGGTGAGAGATGCCCGAGCAGCGCTTGCAAAGGCACCGGGAACGCGCGTCGATGCCCTTCGCCGGCAAAGACTGTTGCGCATGCGGGCTGCCTCGCTCTCGGCCATCGCCAACTTCTTTGGAAGAATTTCGCCCTGGCAAGCCTTATCGCGTTGAAAGCCGGCAGCATCCGTCCGCTCCAGATTGACGTGAGCGATGCCCTTCGCTCGCCTTTATGGCACGGCTGCCGGCTGGCCTGAATACTGCTCATTCGAAAGCCATTTAACAGTGGCATGCGATAGCCGTCATCGCGGGCATTCGCATTCAACCGCGGCGCCGACCGGGCTGCCGACAACCGCGCCGGTCACGGCACCAGCAGCGGCTCCGTTGACCGTCGGAAGCCCGGTCGACCGCCGCCAGACCAACGACCCGCATTCCCGGTGTTTCGAGGCTCGGACCTCAGTCGGATTTGCTTCGGACTTTGGTCTGATGACGGTCGGACTGAAGTCCCGCAGCCGGAACGCACTCTCTCCCCACTCGTTCGGCTCTCCATCGAAAGAGGAGTTCAATCATGGACGACAGGAACGACATCCCGGAAATTTCCAGCGCATGGAACGCATCCCTGCTGGCGCTCGTCATCTTTCTTGCCGCCATACTCTATGTTTTCGGTACGGCCATGTCGGGCGACACGGGCCAGTTGACCGCCAGCGTCGCGGGCGCAGACCTCATCGAGGCCAGGTGAACTGGAAAAGTCCGGCCAATGCGATAGTTTGAATGAATCGTCGCAACTCAGGTTGGAAATGAACTGGCTCTTACGCTGGAACGCCCGCTCCCTCGCCTCCCAATTCCTCATCATGGGAGGGCTTGTATCCCTCGGCGCAATGTTCGTCATCGGGCTTATCGTCACCCATCTCATCGAGGATGCCGTCATTCACAATTCCGGGGCTGCAACGGCGCTCTACGTCGATAGCGTCGTCGCACCCTTGCTTCCGGACATGCAGCAGCAATCGCTGCTCGATGAAGCAAGCGCCCAGGCGCTCGACGAAACGCTCGGGCAGGGCGCACTCGGACGCCGTCTCGTGTCGTTCAAGCTATGGCGCCGTGACGGCACGATCCTCTACTCCAATGAAAAGGAATTGGTGGGGAAGACGTTTCCGGTCAATGGCAAGCTCGCCCAAGCATTTGCGGGCTCGCTTGTTGCACGCTACGAAGTCGCAAGCGACCCCGAAAGCGCCGAGGAGCGCAGGCTCGGCAGGGAGCTCATGGAAATTTACAATCCTGTTCTGCAGCCTTGGTCGGGAGAGGCTGTGGCAGTGCTTGAATTCTATGAAACGGCCGAAGGCCTGGAAGACAGCCTCACACGCGCACGGCTCTGGAGCTGGCTGGCCGTGGCCGGCCTGACCGCAATCTTCTTCCTCGTCCTCTCCATTCTCGTCTTTCGTGGCAGCCGAACGATCGAGGTCCAGCGCGAAGCGCTAAAGGCCAGAGTGGACGAACTCTCTGCGCTCCTCAGCGAAAATCGCGGGCTGCAACGCAGGCTTCAATTGTCCTCCCAGCGCGCCGCGGCCTTGAACGAAACCTATCTGCGCAGCATTGGCGCCGATCTGCATGACGGCCCCGCCCAGCACGTCGCCTATGCATCGTTGCGTCTCGACAGCAACCTGCTGGTCGATGCCGCCACCCAGCCGGAGGCGCGCGAGAAGGAACTCGCCTGGATCCGTTCGAGCCTTGCCGAGGCGATGAAGGAGATCCGCGATATCTGTAAGGGACTGGTCCTGCCGCAAATCGAGAAGGCTTCGATTACGGAGATCGTCAAACGCGTTGTCGAAGCCCATCAGCAGAAGACCGGCACCACCGTCGATACAACAATTGACGAGGACGATCCGGAACTTGCCCCCGCTCTGAAGATTTGCATCTATCGCTTCATTCAGGAGGCACTCAACAATGCCTATCGCCACGGCGGTGGCGTTCAGCAGGCTGTCAGGGCAACATCACAGGACGGCGGCGTCCGCATCGAAGTCAGTGACAGAGGCGAGGGTTTTGATCCGGCACAGGTGARACCGGCGAGCCTCGGCCTTGTGGGGCTCAAAGAGCGTATCGATAGCCTTGGCGGCGAATTCGACATAAAAACCGGCGAAGGCGGAACGACTGTCATCATGACGTTCGCGCCGATGGAAGTGGAGGAATAGAATGACGTCCATCAAGATCGGCGTCGTAGACGACCATCCGCTGTTCCGCGAGGGGGTGACCCGCAGCCTCTCCGAGGTCAGCGATTTTGTCGTCGTTGGAGAAGGCGCCAACACATCTGATGCCGCAATGATCGCCGCCGATACCCGGCCGGACGTGCTGCTTCTCGATGTGTCGATGCCCGGCGACGGGCTCTCGGTGATCGACGAGATTCTTTCCATATGCCCGGATACCAAAATCCTCATGCTCACGGCCTCAGAGGAAGTCGATACGCTCGTCGAAGCGCTGCAGCGCGGAGCAAAGGGCTACATTCTCAAGGGTGTTGGTTCACGCGGTCTGGCCGAAGCGATCCGCACCGTTTTCAAGGGGGCCCGCTACGTCTCCCCAGCGATGTCGGCCAAAGTCATGGAATATTCCTTGAGCGGCCAGGCATCGGACAGGGATGCACTTACCCCTCGGGAACGCGAGGTGATGGATCTCGTTGCGCAAGGCCTTTCAAACAAGCACATCGGCCTGCGTCTCGATCTACAGGAGAAAACGGTAAAGCATCATATGACCCAGATCCTGACAAAGCTCGGCGTCACGAACAGGACGGAAGCTGCCTTGCGGTGGCGTGAAAAACGCTAGCGCAGAAGGCGCGCGAGCCGGGCGCCGTCAGCAGATGTCGCCCGCCTGTTGATGATCGTGCGGCCTTTGCCGTCCTTCATGATGTAACGTCCCGCCCGAAGGGTTTCGGTTATTCCGTTCGTATGCCGGACGTCGATCGAGCCGTCCGTAGCCTCGCTCGCGCGTACTCCGGATGTCGAGGGCGCATTGTTCGCACTACCGGCGCCGTTCGAACTGGACCGGCTGTTCCCACTGCTATTGCTGTTGCCGCCCGAATTACCGTTACCACCCCCCCCGCCATTGCCGTTTCCGTTTCCCCCGCCATTGTTTCCCCCACCGTTGCCATTTCCCCCGCTATTACCGTTTCCATTCCCGCCGCTATTACCGCCGTTGCCGTTTCCATTTCCCCCGCCATTGCCGTTTCCGTTTCCCCCGCCATTGCTGTTTTCGTTCTTTGCGAATGCTGCCTGGATGGCGAGCGAGGGAAATGAACCCGGCACCTCGACCTTCAGCGGCGCAAACGTCGCAACGGCAAGAACACTCGCACCGCAGCCCTTCAGGAAATTACGTTTCGAGATCACCATCGTCCTGTGCCTTGTGCCTCGTCCAGACTGGCCTGTCGAAAACGGAAAGCATGAGATTGACCGCTTGTTCCGAAATTGCAAGACGGTCGGACATAGGTACCAGGCGCCCTAGGACTTTGGTCCCTGATGTGGTGCAACGCGCATTCCGAAGGACGGAACCTTCTACCGGGAAGAATTAGCGGCGTCGCTCAAATAACGGGAGAAACGCACTGACGTCTTGGCCCGCTGAACGGCTGGTAAGTATTGTCCGAAACGCGATAGGAATTATAGCGGGCAGCGCACGACGACATACGCGGGTCGGGGCTTGTATCCGCCGCCGGCAGTCCGACGGAAAGCGCTCCTTCGTCGGTCACGCACGGCTTGCGGGGTCCGCCGTCAAAAGGCTGGTACGTATTGTCAGCCACATTGTAGGACCGGTAGCGTTGTTGGCACAGGCTGAGATGACGGCTGTCAGCCATCCACTCCTGCTTCGGCTGCTCAATCTCCCCCGTCACGGCCGCTTCGGGTGGTGCAATGGCCGATATGCCAACCAAACCGCCAGGCGTGGAAGACGAAGCGTTGGCCGCAGCCTGAAGAGGTGGAAGCCGCTTGTAGTCTTGCGTTTTGGGATCAACGCGGGTTGGTGTCGTCGTCCAGAGCGGTGCATCGAGGTTGGCGAAATGATGTGGCTCCGCTTTGCGGAACCCATCGGACGCAAATCCAAGACCGCCAACCAGAACGGTCCCGGCCACTGCCAGACATATGGTTGGTGCAGCAAGCGACTTCATGACGCGGTCTCCCATTTCCACTCCACATGAAATTGAAAATGCGGGGCTCTGGTTCCGTGACGGCTCAAAAAATCGCAGTTTTTCGCGCATTTTTTTGTAGCTCCAGCCGATCGCCTTTAGTGGAGCACAAATCCGTCGGTCGCGATCTCCAGCAATAACGTCAGCGATAGGAATTTATTGCCATCGCCCCGATTTTGACCGATAGCTGCTTTATCGGGGTGATCCGATCCATCACAGCAGGTCGCAGGCAGAAAGAGGAAGCATGTCGCAAAGAGCGGGCAGCGCCGACCTCCCCCTTCACGGAGGGCGCGTGCCGCCATGGCTGGGCAACCGCATGACGACGCTCGGCGCGCTGATAACCGAGGCAATCGTCCACCATTACGGGCGTGACGAGTTTCTGCGGCGGCTTTCGCATCCCTTCTGGTTTCAGTCCTTCGGCGCCGTGATGGGCATGGACTGGCATTCTTCGGGGATTACGACCAGTGTTCTAGGGGCGTTGAAGCGGGGGCTGAAGCCGCTTTCAAAGGAACTCGGACTGCATGTCTGCGGTGGCCGCGGCGCGCAATCGCGCAAGACGCCGGACGAGCTGATGGCGATCGGCGACCGCACCGGGCTGGATGGCGCCGGCCTTGCCAAGACAAGCCGCCTGGTCGCCAAAGTGGACAGTGCAGCCGTGCAGGATGGTTTCGATCTCTATCTCCACGGCTTCATCGTCGCCGATGACGGTCACTGGGTCATCGTCCAGCAGGGCATGAACGGCGACAAGCGTCAGGCCAGGCGCTATCACTGGTTCTCGGAAGGATTGGAAAGTTTCGTCAATTCTCCGCATGCGGCCATCGAAGGCCGCTCGCAGGGCGAGATCATCAATCTGGCCGATCGGCGCGCGGAAAAATCCCGCCACGACCAACTCGATCTTCTCGCAACGCTCGGGCCGGACCGTATTATCCGCGAGGCGGCAGCCCTTGCCCTGGCCGCTAATCCTGCACCCGAGCCGAAACCCGCCGAACAGCCGATGCTGCCGCATCTCATCATGCCCGCACATCACGATGTGCGCGAAAGTGACGTCAATATGCGGCGTCTCCACGGCAATCTTGCTGCAGCTGCCGATCGCGGACCGGTCGATTTCGAAGATCTGCTGCTCGTGCCCGGCGTTGGTGCCCGCACCGTCAAGGCGCTGGCGCTCGTTGCCGAAGTCGTGCACGGCGCCCCGTGCCGCTTTTCCGATCCCGCCCGCTTTTCGATCGCTCATGGCGGCAAGGACAGGCATCCCTTTCCCGTACCGCTCAAGGTCTATGACGAGACCATCAATGTGATGAAATCGGCAGTCCTGAAGGGAAAGCTCGGCCGCGAAGAGGAATTGCAGGCCTTGCGCCGGCTCGACGACCAGTCACGCAGCTTGGAGCGTTATGTCACCGGCCCCGACCTCAAGGAAATCGTCGCTGACGAATTCAGGCAATCCTCGGCCTTCGGCGGCCGAAGCGTCTTCGGCCGGGAGCCGCCGCCGGAAGATATGCCAGCGGATGAAACAGCGCGCGCCCATACCCGCCGCTGATTGCGAGCGCTCGGATCAGCTGCCTCGGACCGGATATGTTATAGGTTCATCGTGGAAAACCGGCTGCGTTCAATGCGCTCCGCGCCAGACGCGAGCCCTGCTCCATGATGTCGGTCACCAAGCTGTTCTGAGTGTCCCGTCTAATCGAAGCAGCTAGCCGATGAGCAGCTTGACCCAGGTCTCAACATCATCGCCGCTGCTCATGTCCGGGCGCACCAGCCCGTCAATCATGAATGTCGGAGAGACGTGGATGCCGTTCTGCCGGGCATATTTGCAGTGCCATTTGATCTCCCGGTCGAGATCCGGAATGGCGAAGGCCTCTTTCAATTCGACACCGCTATAGCGCTCCAGGCGCCCGATGATCTGATTCGGCGTCACATCCATGTTCGGGCCGCCGGCGTGACGCTCGAACTCGAATTCTTCGCGATGGGTGGCGACAGCCGCCATGACCTTCTTTGCAGTCTCCTTGCCGCCTTCCATCGTCGATGCCGCCAGAATAGAGCGTACGATCACGCCGGAGTAGAGATGCCATGGCTGCGACTGCAGCCGGATCTTCACGGTGATCTTGTCCGCACCGGCCTGCTCCAGAAGCGCGTCCAGCTTGTTGAACGTCCTGACGGAATAGGGGCAGGTCGGCTCCAGAAAGGCCTCGAAAACGCGTGATCCAGCCCCCCAAACGAGCGGGTCTGCCTGCCAGGAAGTCGCCGTCATATCCATGTCCTCTTGTCCTGCTGATCGATATTGCCTGCCACCATAATCACTGGCGCAACCGGCGTCGCTGATGATGGGGGTTTTCCCATTCTATTTATTCACGGTGCCATGAAAGTCATAAGACTGTTTGGCCTGTCATGCCTCTTTCACAAATGCATAGAGCCGCTATGCTGTCGTCACGGATGAAATGATGGGTAAATCAGTGATGCAGGTACGGCAGGGCGAACTGCGGGAACGAATGACGATCCTTGGCGAGGTCAATGCTGCATCGTTCGTCCCATGGATCCGCCGCCATGCTGATAAGCTTGGACTTTCCCAGGATTTCTTTCACACAGGCGCCGACCGAATCGAACTTGAGGTCGCGGGGCCTGTAGAGCTGATCGACATGCTGGAAATGGGATGTTCACTTGGGCCGATCGACGTCTGGGTGGACGAGATTCAGCGCAGGATTGTAGATCCCGGCGACACACCGCAGCACGGATAAATTCATCCGTTGCCCTTTATTTAATCATTGTTGCCAATGCGATTTTTTTATGCAAGCCTCTGACAACTGAGGTCGCAAGCTCGGCAACAGTGCGCGGCCAGAAGCGCTAAAGCATTGGTAAAATTGAGGAAGTAGAGGTCATGCTATCTGATACGGCCGGCTCCTGGACGCCTGTCGCCCTTTCTGCTGATCTGCCGCCAGCAACCGTCCTGCCTGCCTGGACGCCAGCAGGATCGATCGCTCTCTGGCGCAGTCAATCCGGGCGCGCATCGGCATCCTCAGATCGCTGTCCGCACCGTGGAATGCGATTGTCCCACGGCTTCGTGCGTGGCGAGGCACTCTCCTGCATTTATCATGGCTGGAGCTATTCTCCGGCGGGCGGCTGCATTCGCATCCCCGCCCACCCCGATCTCGTTCCGCCGGAAACGATCCGTGTCGCGGTCCAGAAAGTTGAAGAATCGAATGGCCTTATATGGGTTGCTGTCGGCCAACCGGCGACACCACCGCCACCCCTGGGCGATCTTGTCCCGTTGCGCTCTTTGACGGCCGAGGCCGGCATCGCGGCAATCGAAGCAGCGGCCGGCGCAAAAGCGGATGCCGACGGGCTTGTCAGTGTCGCACATTTTCCGTTGATCCTGCTCCTGCCGATACAACAAGGAGATCGCACGCTCATTCATGTCATGATCGAGCAGGCATGCAGCATCGCGGATCGGATTGCTGCATCCCGTATCGCCGAAGCCGTACGCCGTCAGGCGGAGGCACGCCAGAAGGAGGCCGCATGAGGAACGCCGGCGCTATGATCGATGAATGGTATCCGGTCGGCCTTTTCAGCCAGCTCACCGAAACAGGAAGCAAGACAGCGCTTATGGGGGAGCCCATCGAGGTAGCGCGCGCGCCTGATGGCAAAGCGCGGGTAACATCCGGCGAAGGGCGCGCGCTCCCAGTTCGTGTCCGCTATGGCCATGTCTGGTCCTCCATCGGCAACCCCGCCAAGGAGCTTTTTGCGATTCCCGAGGCCGACCAGCCCGGCCGCCGCTTCGTCGATGTCGGCGTGGTGCGGGTGCGCTGCTCGCCGCTGCGGGCGGTGGAGAACTTCCTCGACATCGCCCATTTCCCCTTCGTCCATACCGATATTCTCGGCGCCGAACCGCATACGGAAGTCGAAAATTACAAGGTGGAGATCCGGGACGACGAGGATGAAGTCTGGGCGACGCAGGTGAAATTCTACCAGCCGCAGGCAGCCAAGTCGGCCGCCGGCGGCATCACCACCGAATATATGTACCGCGTGCCGGCACCCACCTGCTCGGTGCTCTACAAGACCTGCCCTCCCCGGCCCGGCGAATGGGATGTCATTACCCTCTTCGTGCAGCCGCTTGCAGAAGACCTTTGCGACGTATGGCCATGGATGGCCCTCTTTGATGACGAAACGCCCATGACAGACCTCATCCATTTTCAGCAGATGATCTTCCTGCAGGATCGCTCGATACTCGAGAACCAGATCCCAGCGCTTCTGCCGCTCGATCCCGGCATGGAAATCCCAACAAGGGCCGATCTGACATCGGTCGCCTATCGGCGCTGGCTCAAGCGCCATAACTATACCTACGGCGCACAGTTGGTGGCGCAATGAAGCTCTACGACTACATTCTCTCGCCGAGCTGCTACAAGATCCGCCTGATGGCCGCGATCCTCGGCATCAAGCTGGACATCAGGCCTGTCGATTTCCATCCCGGCGCCGAACATCGCGGACCGGAACTCCTGGCACTCAATCCGGCAGGCTCCATTCCGATCCTCGAGGATGTTGATCTCGTCCTGACGGAATCCTCAGCCATCCTCGCTTACCTCGCCGCCAAAAGCGCGCCGGAATGGCTGGGCACTAGCACGCCTGAGGAGACGGCACGGGTACAGCAGTGGCTCTCCTTCTCGCACCGGCTGACGGCGAACCTCGGCGGCGCGCGGCTGCACGAGATGCTGCTGCGCCCGGGCAATATCGAGACCCTGCAGGTGCAGGGGATCGCAGCATTGCGCGAGCTGGAAGCCGGTCTCTTCGAACAGCAGCTTCGTGGCATGCGCTTCCTGGCATCGAACCATGCCACGATCGCCGATATCGCCTGCTTCCCCTACGTGGCGCTGGCACCKGATGGCGGCATCTCGCTCGATCCCTACCCAACGATCCGGTTGTGGCTGCGCGCCATCCGAAGCATCGGTGGCTTCATCGAAATGCCCGGCATCCACCGACTGCACGAACTGAAGCCCGATCCCCATCCTGCGAAGGAGCAAAGCTGATATGACCGGCTACCTCCTGAAAAACTGCGCAGCCGTCGTCGTCAACGAGGGCAACGGACCAAGCTTGCGCCGGAATGTGGACGTGCTGACCAATGGTCCGGCGATCCAGGCAATTGGCGCGAACCTGCCTGCCGAAACGCTGCCTGCCGGCACGATCGTGCAGGACGCGACCGGCTGGTTCGTCTATCCGGGCCTCGTCAACACGCATCACCATTTCTTCCAATGCTTCGTGCGCAACCGGGCCGATCTCGACTGGACGAAGCTGTCGGTCATCGAATGGCTGGACCGCATCTACCCGATCTTCTCGCGGCTGACAGAGGATTGCTTCTACCATTCCTCCGTCACGGCCATGGCCGAGATGATCAAGCATGGCTGCACAACGGCCTTCGACCATCAATACTGCTTCCCCCGACACGCGGGAAAGCGTCTGATCGATCGCCAGTTCGAAGCAGCCGAGCTTCTCGGCATGCGTTTCCATGCGGGGCGCGGCGGCAACACGCTGCCGAAATCCGAGGGCTCGACGATCCCCGACGCCATGCTGGAAACCACCGACGAATTCATTGCCGATTGCGCCCGGCTAATCGACAGCTACCACGATGCCGGCCCCTTCAGCATGCGGCAGGTGGTCGTCGCTCCCTGCCAGCCGGTCAATTGCTATCGGGAGACTTTCGTTGAATCCGTGGCACTTGCCCGTGACCGTGGGGTGTTTTTGCACACGCATGTCGGCGAAGGCGAAAGCCCTGTCATCGAGGCACGGCACGGCATGCGCACCGTCGATTACTGCACCGAACTCGGTTTTGCCGGCCCCGACACATTCTACGCCCATTGCTGGGAACTAACTCATGACGAACTGCGCAAAATGGCGGCAAGCGGCACCGGCGTCTCACATTGCCCAGAACCGGTCTATCTCGTCGGTGCCGAGGTAACGGACATTCCGGCGATGTCAGCCTTTGGTCTCCGCGTCGGGCTTGGCTGCGATGGAGCTGCCTCGAACGACAATTCAAACCTCATGCACTGCATCCATTCCTCCTACATGCTGCAATGCCTGACGGCATCGACGCGCGCTCATCCCGTTCCGCCGCCGGTCGACTTCCTGAGCTACGCAACGACGGGCGGCGCAAGCCTGCTCGGACGCAGCGATATCGGCCGTTTGGCGCCGGGCATGGCCGCCGATCTCTTCGCGATCGATACACGGCGGATGGATTATGTCGGCACGCGCCATGATCCACTGAGCCTGATCGCCAAGGTCGGGATCGGCATGCCGACTGACCTCACCATGATCAATGGACGCATCGTCTGGCAGGCTGGCGAATTTACCGGCCTCGACGAATTCAAGCTTTTTGCGGACGCCGAAGCGGCGCTCGCGACCGTAGAATTCTGAAAAAACCAAAAGAGGGAACTGACATGTCCAACAATCTGACCCGCAGAACGCTCATGAAGAGCGCAGCCGCCGCCGGCCTCGCAACGGCCTTTGCAGGCCGAACTGCATTTGCTGCCGACGAACCGCTCGGCATCGCCCTTGTCGTACCCTCGCCGATCGGCGATGTCGGCTGGGGTCATGCGCTTGCCGCCGGCATCGATCCGATCAAGGCCGCCTACGGCGACAAGGTCAAGGTCACGATCATCGAGAACATCGCCGAAGGTCCCGATGCCGATCGCATCATGAACAAGACGGTCGCCGACGGAAACCATTTCCTGATCGCCGGTTCCTTCGGCTATCAGAATGGCGCACTGCAGATTGCCCGCCGCAATCCCAAGGTCACTGTCCTGCATGCGTCCGGTTTCCAGGTCGCACCGAATTTCTCGCCCTTCGCCGCCAAATATTTCCAGGGAACATACCTGCTCGGCATGGCGGCAGCGGCTGTTTCCAAGACCGGCAAGCTCGGCTCGGTTTCGGCCTTCGCCATTCCCGAACTGATCACCTCCATCAATGCCTTCACGCTCGGCGCACAGTCCGTCAAGCCTGACATCGAAGTCTCTGTCGTCTGGGTCAATTCCTGGTTCGATCCGGCCAAAGAGCAGGAAGCCGCAAAGGCGTTGATTGCGCAGGGCTGCGACGTAATCTTCTCGAATGCACAGGATACGCCTTCGGTGATCTCCGCCTGCGAGGACGCCGGCGTCTATGCCTTCAACCTCAACTCCTCAATGAAGAAATATGCCGAGAAGACCTATCTCGGCTGCGTTTCCACCGATTGGTCACCTTTCTTCAAGGCCTCGGTCGACGCGCATCTCGCCGGCACCTTCAAGGGCGCCAATACCTTCCTCGGTGTCGCCGACAAGGTCGTCGAAGTGGTCGACTGGAACCCGGCTATCCCGGCCGATACGATGACGAAAATCAAGGAGGTCGAGGCCAAGATCGCCGACGGCAGCTTCTCGCCCTTCAGCGGTCCGATCATCAAGGCCGACGGCAGCGAAGGAGCTGCTTCGGGAGCCACGATGACGGACGCTCAGATCGTCGCGATGGACTGGCACGTCAAGGGTGTCAAGACGCCGCTGCCGAAGTAAGCCATGGCAAGCCCGCTCCTGTCGCTGCGCGGCATTTCCAAGAGCTACGGCCAGGTCCATGCTAACGAGCAGATCGACCTCGACGTCGCTCCCCACTCGATCCATGCCATTCTCGGAGAAAACGGGGCTGGTAAATCGACCCTGATGAAGCTGATCTACGGCGTCGAGCAGCCGGACAGCGGAACCATCGCCTGGAACGGGCAACCTCTCAGCCTTGCCTCTCCCGCAGAGGCAAGGCGTGCCGGCATCGGCATGGTCTTTCAGCATTTCTCGCTATTCGAAAGCCTGACGGTGGTCGAGAACATCAGGCTCATCGTGGCCGGCAAGAAGGCCGAGTTGGCGGAGCGCATCCGCAAGCTGGGGCACGAGTTCGGCCTCGAAGTCGATCCGCTTGTCCATGTGCATTCGCTTTCCGTCGGCGAGCGGCAGCGGGTGGAAATCATCCGCTGCCTGATGACCAATCCGAAACTGTTGATCCTCGACGAGCCGACATCGGTCCTCCCGCCGCAGGCCGTGGAGAAGCTGTTCGAGACCTTGCGCCGGCTGCGAGACGGCGGCGTTTCCATCCTCTTCATCTCCCACAAGCTGGAAGAGATCCAGTCGCTTTGCGACCGCGCGACGATCCTGCGCGGCGGACGCGTGACCGGCCACGTTGATCCGCGCGAGCATGACGCCCATGACCTTGCCCGCATGATGATCGGCCGCGAGATGCCGGAATCCACGCCGGCATTGCCCTTGACCGAAGGCGAGAAGCGGCTGGAGCTCATCGGCCTCGACTACCGGGCAGATGATCCTTTCGCGGTACCGCTCTCCAATGTCAGCCTAACGGTGCGCGCCGGTGAGATCCTCGGCATTGCCGGGATTTCGGGAAACGGCCAAAGTGAACTCGCCGCACTGATTTCGGGCGAGACCACCCTGCCGCGAGAACGACGCGACCAGATCTTCATGATGGGTAAAGACGTCGGCATGCTGGACGCGGCCGCACGCCGGAAACTGGACTTAGCCTTCGTTCCGGAAGATCGGCTCGGGCGCGGCGCAGTTCCTGAAATGTCGCTCACCCTCAACAGCCTGCTCACTGCCCATCCCCTGCATCTCGTCAAACGCGGCCTGCTCGACAAGGCGCAGGCGACTGCCTTCACAAATAAGTGCATCCGGGACTACGACGTGCGCACACGCGGCCCCGAGGCCGAAGCCGGCTCCCTCTCCGGCGGCAATTTGCAGAAGTTCATCGTCGGGCGCGAAATCATGCTGGAACCGAAACTGCTCTTCCTTGCCCAGCCGACCTGGGGTGTCGATATCGGCGCAGCTTCGGCAATCCGCAAGCGGCTGATCACGCTGCGCAACGAAGGCATGGCGATCCTCGTCATTTCCGAGGAGCTCGAGGAATTGTTCGAACTCAGTGATTTCATACAGGTTTTGCACCACGGCAGGCTGAGCCCGCCGCTCGTCACGCGCGACACCAAACCCGAGGAGATCGGCCGATACATGATCGGTGCACAGTTACCGCGCGAGAAGGTCACCGCATGAGCAGAGCCTCTTTTGCTGCCTTGCCCATACTGGTGCGCCGTGAGCGCGCCTCGCTTGTCGCCACGCTGCTCGCCCCGCCGATCGCGCTGATCGTTACAATCATCCTCAATCTCGGCCTCTATGTCGTCATGGGACGCGATCCGGCTGCGGTCATCTATGCGATGCTGATCGAGCCCTTCTTCTCCTGGGCGTCCTTCTCCGAAGTGCTGCTAAAGGCCGGACCGTTGCTGCTCATCGCGCAGGGACTTGCGATCGGCTTTCGCGCCAAGGTCTTCAATATCGGTGCTGAAGGGCAATTCGTACTCGGAGCGATCTTTGCCTCCGCCATTCCGATCTGGTGGCCTGAGGCCACCGGACAGTGGATCTGGCCGGCAATGCTGCTGCTCGGCACTATCGGCGGCGCGGTTTGGGCATCCCTCACCGCCTTCTGGCGCGTCCGGCTCAATGCCAACGAAATCCTCGTCTCGCTGATGCTGAGCTTCGTTGCCGCGCAGCTTCTCAACTATCTGCTGCTCGGCCCCTGGAAGGATCCGAATGGCTTCAACTTCCCACAGTCGGTCATGTTCCAATACGATGCCATGGTGCCGATCCTGATTGAGGGAACGCGCGTCAATGTCTCGCTCATCGTCGCCGTTCTGTTGTCGATCGCCGCATGGATCTTCATGCAGAAGAGCTTCATCGGCTATAAGTTACAGGTCGGCGGATTAGCCCCGCGTGCGGCAAGCTATGCCGGCTTCAAAGAGGGCTGGGCGATCTGGCTTTCGCTGCTGATCGGTGGCGCGGCCGCGGGTCTTGCGGGTGCAGCCGAAGTCGCAGGCCCGCTCGGCCAGTTGCAGCGCTCGATCTCGACCGGTTACGGCTATGCGGCGATCATCGTCGCCTATCTTGGCGGATTGCATCCGATCGGGATCGTCCTATCCTCGGTCGTCATGGCGGCGCTCTATATTGGCGGAGACAACGCCATGGTCTCCGCCAACCTGCCGATTGCTGCCGTGCGCGTCTTCCAGGGTAGCTTGCTTCTGATCTACCTCATCGCCATCGCCTTTGTGCGTTACCGCCTCGCATGGCGACCGGACGCAATCAGGAGCCCGACATGAACGCCATCGAGTTCATTCTGGCCGGCATGCTAGCGGCCGCGACGCCCTTTCTGCTGGCGGCGCTCGGCGAATTGGTGGTCGAACGCGCCGGCGTGCTTAATCTCGGCGTCGAGGGCTTGATGGCATTCGGCGCCGTCATCGCCTTCATCATCGTCTATCACGGTGGCGGCCACATTCTGGCGTTTCTCGCGGCCGGGCTCGGCGGCATCCTGCTCTCGCTTGTCTTTGCCGGCATCATCCTTGGCTTCAACGCAAACCAGGTCGCGACGGGGCTTGCGATCGGCATTCTCGGCCAGGGCCTGTCGGCACTGTTCGGCAAGAGCTATGAAAGCCTGACGGTCAAGGCATTGCCAAAGATCACCATTCCCGGGCTTTCGGACATTCCCGTCATCGGCGGCTTCTTCACCCAGGATATCGTCGTCTGGCTTTCGCTTCTGGTGACCGTCGCGATCTGGGCGAGTTTTACCTATAGCAAGGTTGGACTGGTCATTCGCGCCGTCGGCGAAAATCCGAAAGCCGCCCACGCCATCGGTTATCCGGTTATCGCCGTGCGTTTCGCCGCCGTGGCATTCGGCGGCATGATGGCAGGCTTTGCCGGCGCCTATGCATCGACGATCTATACGCCGCTCTGGGCGGATGGAATGATCGCCGGCCGCGGCTGGATCGCCATTGCGCTCGTCGTCTTCGGAACCTGGCTGACGGGCCGGATTTTCCTCGGCGCATGCCTCTTCGGTGCCGTATCGCTGATGGGGCTCGCCGCACAGGCAACCGGGCTCGACGTGCCTTCGCAGCTTTTGGCTTGCCTGCCCTATCTCGTGACGATCATCGTGCTCGGCATCATCTCGGCAGACCGCCGATTGCTGAAACTCAACGGCGTCGCCTCACTCGGCGAGCCGTTCGAGCGTTGAAGTCCCCGTCAATCTCGTGGCTGCGCATTTAACAAGACGCTTCGTGTAAGGAATAATGCAGCAGGTTCCTGCTCTACGCAGCCCTTGTGAATCACGCACCCGCTCGATGATTCCATTCGCATAGGTACAAAATCGTTGAGAGGCATGGTCATTAGCATCTGGTATTTGCTACCGTCTTCTATCTTGGATTGTCTTTATCTTGAAGAGCTCGTAAAGAGTTTAGGTGCGAAACTTTAGGCGAGCCGTTACGATGGAAGCGAATCCCACCGAAGGCTTTGATGCGGCTTTGACCCTGACCGATCCCCTCGACCATCTGCCAGCAGTCAAGCGGCGCGAGCTTGCCCGCGTGCTGGAGATTATCTTCGACGAGGTCGAGCAGTTCCGCGCGACCAAGCTTTCGGCCAGACGCGCCGGCGGCAAGATCCTCAAGGTGATCCTCTATGGTTCCTATGCCCGTGGCGACTGGGTGGAGGATCGCTCGAGCGGCTATCGCTCCGATTACGATGTTCTGATTGTCGCCAATTCCGAGAGCTTCGCGCAGGAGCAGGACCTATGGCTGTCGCTCGACGAGCGCCTGCTGCAGGAACAGATAGCCCATCGGATCGAAACGCCGGTCATTCCGATCGTCCATAGCCTGCATGACGTCAACGACCAGCTGTCACGCGGCCGGCCGTTCTTCGTCGATATCAAAAGGGATGGCTCGGTCCTCTACGAGGAAGACGGCCATCCGCTGGTCCAGCCTAAACCACTTACACAGGAAGAGACCAGGGCTGAGGCGCAGCAGAATTTTGAGCAGTGGTATCAATTGTCAGCTGATGCGCTGTCCTTCGCACAGTTTGGACTTTCAAACGGCAAGCTACGAGACGGCGTCTTCATGCTGCATCAGGCGACAGAACGCGCCTATCATTGCGTCCTTCTGACACTGACGCTCTACAGCCCGAAATCCCACCGGATCAAGGTCCTGCGCTCCAAGGCAGAAGACATCGACAAGCGACTGGTGGATGCCTGGCCCCGCGACACCCGAACGGCGCGGCGGCGTTTCGAACTCCTGTCACGTGCCTATGTCGAGGCACGATACTCGCCGAACTATGAAATCGGCACCGGGGAGCTTGAATGGCTAGTTGAACGCGTGCAGGTTTTGCAGCGGCTCGTTGAGGCAATCTGTCGGGAACGTCTCGCATTAGGTCACAGCTCAAATTGAGTTCAAACAGCGATCTGGATTGACAGCAATATCCGGAAAGCGACGACTGCATTTCAGAGGCCAAGGCAACAGGTCTGCGCCCACAAAATGCCAAATCTTGGCGTGGCTAATGGGTCTGGCAGGTCTTGTCGTCGCGAGTATGTAGGCCGTACGGGCCGCAGTCGTGCGTCCTCAATCATGCCTAGTCAGGAAGGCCGAGACGACGTCGAGGCAAAGCTCCTTTTCCTCGACATGCGGCATGTGGCTGGAATTCTCGAAGAGCACCCATTCGCAGCCCTTCACCCGATCGACATAGGGTTTGACGACGAGCGGGGTCGCTTCATCATACTTGCCTGAAATCAACAAAGTTGGCATCTCGATGAGCGCCAGGCGATCCTCGATCGTCCAATCCTTCATTGTGCCGATGACATGGAATTCGGTCGGACCGTTCATGTTGCGATAGACGGTATTGTCTTCGTCCATGGTCGCGAAGGTGCGCGCGACCTCAGGCGGCCAGGGCACGACGCGGCAGACATGCCGGTCGTAGAAAACACGCGAGGCTGCGACATAGTCCGGATCGGCGATGGTGCCGGCTTCCTCATGCTTCAGGAGCCTATCCTGCACTTCCTGCGGCAGTTCCTCGCGCAGACGGTTTGCCTCCGCCACCCAAGTATGCATGTTGGCGGGCGAATTGGCGATGACGAGCGCCTTCAGGCCCTTCGGCTGGCGCACGGCGTGTTCTGCACCGAGCATGCCACCCCAGGACTGACCGAGAAAGGCATAACGATCCTGAATTCCGAGATGCTTCAGCAGCGCATCGAGCTCTTCCAGGAAAAGCGCCGGCGTCCAGAAATCCGGCCCCTTCTCCGGCAGGCGTGTCGATTTGCCGTTGCCGAGCTGGTCGTAGTGAATGACGGCACGGCCATCGAGCTCGGCGATGTCCTTGAAGGAATCCACATAATCATGCGTGCAGCCGGGGCCGCCATGGGCAACGACAAGCGGCAATTTGCCGGAATCGAGCGAACCAGTGATGCGATACCATGTGCGGTATTCGCGAAATGGCAGATATGCTTCCTTCGTCGGAACTGCGGCCACAAGTCTCTCCATCCTGAGGGCAACGATGGAGAAGCATAGCGTCGCCGAAAAGGCGAAGGCAGCTATCAGAAGTTATAGGATGGGCGATCTTCCAGCAGGCGGTAATGCGTAGCGCGCACTACAGCCTGCGTGCGGTTGCGTGCGCCGAGTTTCTTGGCCGCCGCATTGAGATGCATGACGACCGTCGGCACCGACCGATCGATGATGCGCGAGATCTCCTTGGCCGAGAGACCTTCCGCGGAATAGCGCAGGCATTCGCGCTCCCGCTCCGTCAACCGGATCTTGCCGACGCTCAGCGCCTTGGCATCGAAAAGCGAATAGGCGGCCTCATGGAAGACATGGGCGAGAAGATTGAAATCGGCGATGTTGCGCAGCGCCTGATGCTCGAAATCACTGTTGGCGCCAAAGCGGATGCCGGTCACCGTCGCATAGTCCCCGCGGGGCATATGAACGGGCACGGTGACACCGGTCGACATGTCGCGTTCGCTGAGATAGCGCGTCACCGGCGCGGTGTCGTCGCTCATGAAACGATTGATGAGCGTGTCGGCATCCCGGTCGTAGTTCCAGAAGAAAGGCGCTGAGGTGCGCAACGCGACCTGCTGCACGGGATCGATGCGAAAATAGCCGCGATCGAACCAGTATTCCCGCATATCCTCCGAAATATTCCGCAACTTCAAGAGTGAAGGGATCATGATCCCGCCGTCGAGGTCATAAGGCACTGGCGTGTAATCGTAGATCAGGGCCTCGAAGCCCATCTCTTTCATCGCCCCGAAAATCTGATCGATGCGGCCGTCAAGGGTCTCATGGGCTACGAATTGCCGTCTGATCGTTCCGATTTCATCAAGCATGGCAGGCTCCGGTCGGGTTGGTTCCATACCCTATCACTTCTTATAGCTGGCGAAGACTATGGTTTAAGGTAAAAATTTAGCCATGCCCAATTATTGAGCAAGCGAAATCTTCTGCCGGAGCGGTCAATGTGGCGTGAAATCGAGCCCGAAGCGCGACATGAAATCGAGGTCGATGGCTATAAGGTGGTGGCTTACAGCTTCGGCAGCGGCAGCGAGACCATCTTCTGCCTGAACGGCGGCCCCGGCCTCCCCTGTGATTATCTGCGCGAGGCCCATTCCTGCCTCATCGACAAGGGCTACCGCGTCGTCGCCTTCGATCAGCTCGGCACCGGCGCCTCCGACAGGCCGACCGACGCATCCCTCTGGACCATCGGCCGTTATGTCGAGGAAACCGAGACAGTGCGCAAGGCGCTCGGCCTCGGCAAAGTGCATATGCTCGGCCACTCCTGGGGCGGCTGGCTGGCGATCGACTATGCACTGACCTATCCGGAAAACCTGCAGACGCTGATCCTGGAAGACACAGTCGCCGACATGCCGCACCTGATTTCCGAACTGGAGCGGCTGCGCGCCGCCCTCGGGCCTGAGACGGTGGCGATGATGCAGAAACACGAGGCGCAAGGCACTTACAATCATCCGGAATATCAGGCGGCGGTGACGATCCTCAATTATCGCCATGTCTGCCGCCTGCCGGAATGGCCGGCACCAGTGCGCCGCTCGCTCGACGACTGGAACATGGGTCCCTATGAGACTATGCAGGGGCCGAACGAATTCCTCTATATCGGCAATCTGAAGGACTGGAACCGCATCCCCGATCTGCCTGATGTGTCGACGCCGGTGCTGATTACCGCGGGCGAACATGACGAACTGACGCCGGCCTGCGCGCTGCGCATGAAGCTGGCCCTGCCGAATGCCGAACTCAAGGTCTTCGCCAACGCCAGCCACATGCCGTTTTACGAAAATCCGCATGATTATTATCCCGCGCTGGTCGATTTCCTATCGCGGCACAGGGAAAGCTGATGCAGGGTAAGGTGATCGGAACCCGACGAAGACAAGGGGGCGAGCGCCGCCATGCATCGTTATAAGTTCATATTGACCCGGCCGGTCCAGTTTCTGCCTGTCATTTTCGGCATCAGCGTCATTACCTTCATCCTGGTGCGATTGATCCCCGGCGATCCCGCGCGCAATATTCTCGGCACACGCGCGACACCGACGGCCCTTGCCAATATCCGCGCCCAATACGGCCTCGATCAGCCCATGTGGCTGCAATACTTTTATTTTCTCAAGAACCTCGCGAATGGCGAAATGGGCAAGTCGATCCTATACAAGATCGACGTATTTCCGCTGATCGCCACGCGCATCGAGCCGACGATCGCGCTGGTGCTGACAAGCGTCATCATGTCGATCCTGATCGCCGTACCGATGTCGGCGATTGCCGCTCGCAATGCTGGCCGGGCGCCTGATCATGCAGTACGGGTCATCTCCACATTCGGGATCGGCTTTCCGCCTTTCTGGCTCGGCCTGATGCTGATCATACTTTTCAGCGTCGAACTCGGCGTCCTGCCGGTCTCCGGCTACGGCACGACACTGGGTGACAAGCTCTCCCATCTCATCTTGCCGGCGTTGACGGTTGCATTGTCGCTCTCGACCGTACTGACCCGAAGCCTGCGCGCCGCCATGATCGAGTCCCTGAAATCGGATGTAGCGACCGCCGCACGCGCCCGCGGCATGCCTGAGAGTATCGTCTTCTGGCGCCACGTCCTGCCGAATTCGCTGGTGCCGACAATCAATCTTCTCGCCGTCAATATCGGTTGGCTGATCGGCGGAACCGTCGTCGTGGAAAGCGTGTTTGCCCTGCCTGGCATGGGACAATTGCTGGTGCGCGCCATTTTCTCGCGCGATTATATGGTCGTTCAGGGCGTGGCGATGACGTTTGCCTGCGCCACCGTGCTCGTCAATTTCATTGCCGATATCGTCACCGTCGCCGTCGACCCGAGGGTGAAGCTATGAGCGTCGAGGCCTTCGCTCCCTCCCAGGTCGCCTGGCGCCGTTTCCTCAGCCGGCGGCTGACGCTCGTCATCGGCGCCGGCATCCTGCTGTTCTTCCTGCTTCTGGCAATCGCAGCGCCCGTAATCGCACCCTATGATCCGATCCTGCAGAATGCCGATGTGCGGCTACAGGGACCGTCGCTTTACCATCTCTTCGGCACGGATAATTTCGGGCGCGATATCCTTTCGCGCGTCATATGGGGCGCACGCATCGATCTGCAGATCGCCGTCATCGGCGTCATCTTCCCATTCCTGATCGGCACGACGGTCGGCACCATCGCCGGTTTCTTTGGCGGTATCGTCGATGCGGTTTTCATGCGGCTCGTTGATATCATCCTCGCCTTTCCGTTCCTCGTCCTAATGTTGTCGATCATCGCCATCCTCGGCCCGGGCCTCAGCAGTTTCTACATCGCCATCGCGCTGGTCGGCTGGGTCTCCTATGCGCGTCTCATCCGCGCGCAAATGCTGGTGCTGAAAAGCAGCGACTACGCAGTCGCAGCCGTCAGCCTCGGCTTCGGCCGCTTCCGGATCATGTTCCGTCATCTCCTCCCGAATGCGATCGCCGGCTCCATCGTCTTTTCCATGTCGGATGCGACGCTGGTGCTGCTCAGCGGCGCAGCTGTCAGCTATCTCGGCCTCGGCGTGCAGCCGCCACTCGCCGAGTGGGGCGTCATGGTCGCCGAAGGTCAGAGTTTCATCACCACGGCCTGGTGGATCACGCTTTTCCCGGGCCTCTCCATCGTCTGCCTCGCCTTCGGTTTCAGCATGCTGGGTGATGCACTCGGAGAACTTCTCGGAGTTCACGAATGAGCGCATCAGTACTTTCCGTCCGCGACCTGACGGTCAAGGTCCATCTCGATGGTGGCGCTCGAACGCTGATCGACAATGTTTCCCTCGATCTCGCCAAGGGCGAAATCCTCGGCCTGGTCGGCGAAAGCGGCTCGGGCAAGAGCCTGCTCTGCCGCTCGCTCGTCCGGCTCCTGCCCTCCTCGCTGATCAAGATCGAGGGCGGCACCGTGCTGCTCGAGGGGCGCGACCTGACGACGGCAAGCGATGCCGAGATGCTGGAAGTTCGCGGTGGCGAGATCGGCATGATCTTCCAGAACCCCACGAGCCATCTCGACCCGGTCATGCGCATAGGCGACCAGATTTCCGAGGGCATCCGCTACCACCAGGGGCTTGGCGCGAGGGAGGCGCGGATAGCAGCGATCGAAATCCTGACACAGGTGGGTTTTCCCGATCCCGTGCGCCAATATGACAGCTACCCGCACGAGTTTTCCGGCGGCATGCGCCAGCGCGCAATGATTGGGGTTGCACTCTCCTGCGACCCGAAGATCCTGGTCGCCGACGAGCCGACGACGGCGCTCGATGTGACCATCCAGGCGCAGATCCTGAAGCTGCTACTGGAGATCCGCGACAAACGCGGCCTGTCGATCATTCTCATCACCCACGATCTCGGCATCGTCGCCCAGACCTGCGACCGCATCGCCGTCATGCGCAGTGGCAAGCTGCTCGAACAGGGGTCAAAACGGGCGGTCCTGTCCCGTCCGCAGGATCCCTATACGATCAACTTGATCAACAGCCATCCTTCCATGCCGGACGAGGYGCCGACACCTGTGCTGGAGGTCGCGTCCTCAGGTGCCTCGACGAAGCCGCTCCTCGAAATCGACGACCTGCATGTGCGCTTCAAGGTCGGCGGCAGCCTGTTCAAGGGCAGTGCGAAAACGGTGAGCGCGGTTTCAGGCGTCAGCCTGCAGATCATGCCCGGCGAAACCATCGGTATTGTCGGCGAATCCGGCAGTGGCAAGAGCACACTTGCGCGCGCCGTGCTGGGCCTGACCCCGATTTCCTCTGGCCATGTGTCGTTCGACGGTATCGATCTGGCACAGCAACGGGCCTCCGGTCTCGCCAAGCTGCGGCGCGAGACGGCCATGGTCTTTCAGGATCCGTACAACGCCCTCAATCCACGGCTCACCATCGGTCAGATGCTCGCCGAGGTGCTGAAGGTGCAGGGCAAGGTACCGGCCTCGGCCATTCCGGCTCGGATCGGCGAACTGCTCGATCTCGTCGGGCTGGAGCGGGAATTCGCCAGTCGCAAGCCCCGCAGCATGAGCGGCGGCCAATGTCAGCGTGCCGGCATCGCCCGGGCCCTCGCCGTCGATCCGAAGCTCGTCATTGCAGACGAATGCGTCGCGGCCCTCGACGTGACGATCCAGGCGCAGATCATCGCGCTCTTTCGCGAACTGACCGCGAAGATGAACCTGACGCTGATGTTCATCGCCCATGATCTGGCCATCGTGCGCAATCTCTGCGAACGCGTCGTCGTCATGTATCGCGGCGAGATCGTCGAGGAAGGCCGCTCGGAAGAAGTTTTCGCGCAGCCGAAGCATCCCTATACCGCGGCGCTGATCGCCGCCATTCCCGACATCGATCCGGACAAGCCGCTTCTGAGCAGCGCCAGTTTGGAAGACGAGCTGCAATCGATGCCGACCCTACCTGTCAAACGCATGCCATAACAACGAAGGGAACGAACGCATGATCACCAGATGGAAATCAATCGGACTTGCAGCGCTTCTTGCCGGGCTGACGCTCAGCGCAAGTTATGCCGAAGCCGCCGGCGTGCTGACCATTGGCCGACGCGAGGATTCGACGACATTCGATCCGATCAAGACGGCACAGAACATCGACAACTGGGTGTTTTCGAACGTCTATGACGTGCTGATCCGCGTCGACAAGACCGGCACCAAGCTGGAGCCCGGCCTGGCGGAAAGCTGGACCGTGTCGGACGACGGCCTGACCTATATCTTCAAGATCCGCGACGCAAAATTCTCCGACGGTTCGCCGCTGACGGCAGAAGATGCCGCCTTCAGCCTGCTGCGTATCCGTGATGACCAGGGCTCGCTCTGGAGCGATTCCTACAAGGTGATCGATACCGCCGTCGCCACCGATCCACACACGCTGACGATCAAGCTCAAGAACCCTTCGGCGCCTTTCCTGTCGACGCTGGCGCTGCCGAATGCCTCTGTCATTTCCAAGGCCGGCATCGAATCCATGGGCGCGGAAGCCTATGGCGAAAAGCCGATCGGATCCGGCGCCTTCGTGGTCGACGAATGGCGTCGCGGCGACCGTGTTATCCTGAAAAAGAACCCGAATTTCTGGCAGGCGGACCGCGTGAAGCTTGACGGCGTCGAATGGATCTCGGTGCCCGACGATAATACCCGCATGCTGAACGTGCAGGCGGGCCAGCTCGATGCGGCCATCTTCGTTCCCTTCTCGCGCGTCGAGGAACTCAAGAAAGATGCAGGCCTCAACGTGCTGATCGACCCCTCGACGCGCGAAGATCACCTGCTGATCAACCATGCGCATGGCGATCTCGGCAAGAAGGAAGTGCGTCAGGCCCTCGATCTCGCAATCGACAAGAAGGCGATCGTCGATGCCGTCACCTTCGGTCAGGGCACGGTCGCCAATTCCTACATTCCGAAGGGCGCGCTTTATTACTACGCCGACAACCTGCAGCGCCCCTATGATCCGGAAAAGGCCAAGAAGCTGCTGGCCGATGCCGGTGTATCCAACCTGACGTTGAACTACCTCATCCGCGCCGGCGACGAGGTGGATGAGCAGACCGCGGTGCTGTTGCAGCAGCAGCTCGCCAAGGCCGGCATCACCGCCAACCTGCAGAAGGTCGATCCCAGTCAGGAATGGGACATGACGGTTGCCGGCGACTACGACATCTCGGTCAACTATTGGACCAACGACATTCTCGACCCGGACCAGAAGACGACTTTCGTGCTCGGCCACGATTCCAACAACAACTACTTGACCAACTACAAGAATGAAGCGGTGAAGGAGCTGGTCGCCAAGGCACGCCTGGAACTCGATCCGAAAAAGCGCGAGCAGATGTATATCGACCTGCAGAAGACGGCGAAGGACGACGTCAACTGGATCGATCTCTACTACAGCCCCTATATCAACGTTGCCCGCAAGAACATCGACAACTTCTACCAGAATCCGCTTGGCCGCTTCTTCCTGGAAGATACGGTCAAGAACTGAGCCTCAACCTTCCTAGCATGCTCCGTCGCCCTGAAAGCGGCGGAGCATTGTCCTGACGGGAAATCGGCGATGACGGCGATCTTCCGGTATGGATAGCGCCTGCATTAGACGGCGCCTTGGAGATCAACGATCGCCGGTACAATGGTTGTTCAAACAGAGCGCAAATTGTCACTCGAGGGCGCCCGACTACGCCGACGGAAAATCGCTGCTCGCCGCCAGCCGGCGATAGGCTTCGACGGCATAAAGCACTGACCGCGTCTGCGCGTCATGGCAGTCGACAAAGATCTGCTCGTAAACCGTCTCGTCGGTCGCTTCGGTGATGATCGTCACCGGCGCCTGATAGAGTGTGCCCACCTGTTTCAGCACAGGAATGCCGTAACGCACCTCGAAGGGAGCGTTAGGCATGTGCAGACGCACGCAATCGATCTGCTTTGCGTTGAATTCGACGAGGCTCTTGTCTTCAGCCAGGCGTTCGGCCACCTCATCAAGGATCGCCTCGCCGATCGCTTCCCAGCCGGGATGGGTGCACACGATCAGGAAGAAGCCTTTCGGAATGGTCCAGAGTTCGAAACCGCGCGGCAGGTAGCCTGACATTGGCCGCGTCCACTCATGCGAGGGATAGCCGTGCAGATTGAGATGCAGCTTGGCGGACGAGAGATCAAGAGCCTTGCCGCGTGCCTCGCGCTCGTACATCGGCGGCGGAACGGTGAAGGAGAGGTCGTCACCGAAGGCCGTGTAGCGGGCTGCGTGATGCATATGGAACGGGTTTTCGACAATCAACCGCTGATGCAGCTCATATCCATCGATATTCTCCACCGGCACGACGGCAAAATGCTGGTCGGGATCGGCGGCAAGCTGCTGTGCCGCGCGCAGTGCTCCGACCGGACCGCTGGTCTCATTGGCATGCTGGCCGGATGATATCAGCACTGCCGGACCCGGTCCCTTGCGATAGCGGCCGAGCACCTCTCGACCTTCGCGTGATAGCGCCTTGATCGGCTCGCCTTCGATCTTCGCCAGTTCGCGACGGATCTGGCCGATTTTCAGCGGCCGCGTTGCCGTGGCAATATCGACATCCTCGCCAGTCGTTTCCTCGTGCTCGCCGAAGTCTTCGACGGTCATGATGATGCGCGGATTGCCGTCAGTACCGCGGATATCGGGAACGACCTGGCCTGGCCTCGCGCCACCCCGGCCTGCCATAGCGCCCATCTCGGCATCCAGGCATTCCCGCAGGCTGAAGAACAGGTCTTCATGCATGGCTTCGCGCAGGCTGATGCTCTCGCTGCAGAAATCGAGGTCGAGATCCCTGGCCGGCAAATCGACCGTGATGCGCAGCCGGTCGAAATAGGGTTGCTTGCGCTCCCATGTCTGCTGCTTGACGGCATCGACGGCCGCGAGGAATATCGCTTCGAAGTCGGTCTTGAGCCGTTCGCCATTGGCCCAGCCGCAGCATCGCAGAACCGGCTTGCCGACATGGTCATTCTCAACCACGTTTGGCGCAAAAACCGTACAGGTCTTCGTCTCCCCCGCCTTCGTCGTCAGCTTGATATCGTAGGTGAGATCGAGCGTGTTGGCGTGAAAAGCGACTTCTGCATCACCGACAAGTGCCGCCAGCGGATAGGCTTCGATCAGGAAGCGTTGCGGGTCCGCGGCCGGATGAACTGGATAACCGATCTCCACCTTGGCAAGGGAAGCGATATGCAGCTCCTCAAGGAAGAAATAGACCAGCGGCTTGTAGGAACTGCGGATCCGCGCCGCGATACCTGCGGCGGCAAGTTTTTCTTCCACTGCCCGCCGCGAGGGCTCGTCATCGAAGACCCATGCTTCGACGGGCTTGCCCGGTGGGTTGGCAATCAGGCCGGAAACCAGCACGTCGAGCGTGCGCGGAATTTCGAGATTGAGGATGGTGCTCATTTTTCCCCCGTCGGATCGAGATAGTCGCGAAGCCAGTCACCGAACGGCCTGAAACTGGCCGGACCTGAAGTCGACGGAGAGTGAGCGGACCGAGAGGATGGCGGGGTTGGCGGCGCTGCTGCTCTCGGTCGATCTACTCATAAGGTTGCCGCCGACCTCGCTGCCTGTTCGTAGTATCCCGACAAGGCTCGCAGATGGGAGGCAATGTCGGAGAGTTCATCCTGTGAAAGGCCTGAGAGTTTTGTCGCCTCCACCAGCAACCGTTCGCGGATTTCCGAATAGCGCGCCAGCGCTTCCAGCCCCTTGTCAGTGACCTGGATCACCTTTTCCTTGCCGGATTTGCCGGTCTTCACCAGACCGGCCGCATCGAGCTTCTTGACTGCATAATTGGCGACATGCGTGTCTTCGATGTCGAGCACGAGGCAGAGATCGGACAGCGTCTTCGGACGGCCGCGATGGCGCACCGAATGTATGATCAGGATCTCCACTGGCGACAGGCTCGGGGCGCCGGCAGCAGCCATGCAGCGCACCATCCAGCGGTTAAAAGCATGAGAAAATAGGATCGACCCGTATTCAAGTTCGGAGAGGGCCGGAGAACTGCCGAGCGCCAGATGGGCGGACGACACGATCAATTCGCGCGGAGCTTTTCGTTCCTTCGGTTTATCCAATGAACTCTCTCATCTCAGAACTGAAGTACGTCTAGCAGGTTAGGCGGAAGCGATAATTTGTCAACAAATTATCGCTAAGATTCCTCTATTCTGCCGCCGTTTCTCCGACCTTATTTTCCGATGCGTTCGGCATATAGGAACGCATCACTATTGCATTGATTTCAAATCGTTTTAACCGAATGCACTTCAAGTATCGGATGGTCCGTATCCGCCCCCTGTTGGCGTCACGACCGTAAAGGCTTCGCCGGCTTCCAGCACCGTATGAGCGGCACCAATCAACTCATCTACCGTACCATCGTTGCGCCGAACATAGTTGCGGCCGGTCTGCCCGGGCTCGCCACCTTTCAGGCCGAAGGGCGCGACACGGCGATGGCCGGAAAGAACGGCAAATTCCAGCGTTTCGAGTGTGCGGATCGTGCGCTGGGTGCCGTTGCCGGCATGCCACTGACCGCGGCCGCCGGAATCCGGCCGGATATGGAAATCTTCGAGCACCACAGGGAAACGGCTCTCCAGGATTTCAGGATCGGTCAAACGCGAATTGGTCATGTGTGTATGCACGGCGTCCGCACCATGGAAGCCGGGGCCGGCCGGAGCGCCTGAGCAGATGGTTTCGTAATATTGATATTTGTCGTTGCCGAAGGTCAGGTTGTTCATCGTCCCCTGCGCCGCGGCCATGGCACCGACGGCGCCGATAAGGCAATTGGTGACCGCCTGGCTGACTTCGACATTGCCGGCAACGACGGCTGCCGGATATGCCGGCGTCAACATGGTGCCCTCGGGGATGACGATACGGATCGGCCGCAGGCAGCCGGCATTCATCGGAATATCCGCCTCGACCAGCACGCGGAAGACATAGAGCACGGCAGCCCGCGTGACCGGTGCCGGAGCGTTGAAATTATCGGGGCGTTGCGCAGACGTGCCGGTAAAATCGACCGTAGCCTCGCGCTTGTCCCTGTTGATGGAGATCTTGACGACGATCTTGCAGCCCTGATCCATCTCGTAGGAAAACTCGCCGTCGGGCAGGCGGTCGAGCACGCGGCGCACGCTTTCGGCAGCATTATCCTGCACATGGCCCATATAGGCATCGACGACATCCTCACCGAAGTGCACAATCATCTTCTTCAGTTCCGCCACGCCTTTTTCATTGGCGGCGACCTGCGCCTTGAGGTCGTTGACGTTCTGCGCCAACGTGCGCACCGGATAACGCGCACCGGTCAAAAGGTCGGCAAGGGCGCCTTCCCGGAAACGACCATGATCGAGTAGCTTGAAATTGTCGATATAGACGCCTTCTTCCTCGATATGCGTCGCAAGCGGTGACATGGAGCCGGGCGAGATGCCGCCGATATCGGCGTGGTGACCGCGGCTCGCAACCCAGAAGCGGATGCGCGTGCCGGAATCGTCGAAGACAGGCGTGCAGACAGTGAGGTCAGGCAGATGCGTGCCGCCATTGTAGGGCGCGTTGATCAGGAAGACATCACCCGGATGAATGACCGGATTTTCGCGGATGGCGGTCGCCACGGACGCATCCATGGAACCGAGATGCACCGGCATATGCGGCGCGTTGGCAACGAGATTGCCTTCCGCATCGAAGACTGCGCAGGAGAAATCAAGCCGCTCCTTGATGTTGACGGAATAGGCGGTGTTCTGCAGCGTCACGCCCATCTGCTCGGCAATCGACATGAAGAGATTGTTGAAGATCTCCAGCATGACCGGATCAGCCTTTGTGCCGATGGCCGTGCGCACCGGTAGGGCCTTGATGCGGGTCAGCACGACGTGATCGCGCATCGTCAGCCTCGCCTGCCAGCCATCCTCCACGACGATCGTCTGGTTCGGCTCGATGATGATAGCCGGTCCGGTGACCGTCTGGCCCGGAATGATGCCGTCGCGCAGAACGACCGCCGCATCGTGGCTATCGCCCTGCGAATGAAAGAGGGTCCGGCGAGCGGCCACGGCTTCGCCCTTGCCCGTCTCACCGCGATCGACATCGATCTCGGCCGCCGCACCGCCGATGCATTCGACTTCGACGGCTTCCACGACCAGCGGCTTGTCCTCGGCGACGAAACCGAAGCGGCGCTTGTGCAGCACTTCGAATTCCTTACGAAGACGCGCCACCTTATCCGCTTGCGGGAACACCGCCTCGACCGCGAGCAGCGTATCGGTACCAGCGTAGCGGATATGTGCCCGAAGCACCGTTTTGATCTTGTCGGCCTCCACGCCCTGCGCAACCAGTTCCGGGAGACCTTCAGCCTGCAACTGCAGCCCGAGGGCGGCAATCGCTGCGGGAGCTTCTCCGTCGAGCGGCACGCCGAGCGCCTTCTGGCGCGTGGAACGGATATCGGCCAAGCCCATGCCATAGGCCGAAAGCAGCCCGGACATCGGATGCAGCAGGATGCTCTTCATGCCCAGCGCATCAGCCACCAGACAGGCATGCTGGCCGCCGGCGCCACCGAAGCAGTTGAGCGCATAGCGCGTCACGTCATAGCCGCGCTGGACGGAAATCTTCTTGATCGCCTCGACCATATTGGCAACGGCGATGCGGATGAATCCGTCAGCCACTTCTTCGGGGCTGCGCCCATCACCGATCTCCGATGCCAACTCGGCGAACTTTTGCCGCACCGCCTCGACATCGAGCGGCTGATCCTGCTTCGGGCCGAAGATCGCCGGGAAGAAATCGGGCAGCAGCTTGCCAGCCATGACATTGGCATCGGTCACAGCAAGAGGGCCGCCATTGCGGTAGCAGGCAGGACCTGGGAAAGCGCCGGCAGAATCAGGCCCGACGCGGAACCGGCCGCTCTCGAAATGCAGGACCGAACCACCGCCGGCAGCCACCGTATGGATCAGCATCATCGGCGCGCGGACACGCACGCCGGCGACTTCCGTTTCGAAAGCCCGCTCGTACTCGCCGTCGAAATGCGCCACGTCAGTCGAGGTGCCGCCCATATCGAAGCCGATCACATGGCCGAAACCTGCCTGCTCGCCGGTTTTGGCAAGACCGACGACACCGCCGGCCGGCCCCGACAGGATGGCGTCCTTGCCCTGAAACATATCTGCGGCGGTCAGACCGCCTGACGACATCATGAACATGACGCGGGCACCTGTGCGCACCACATCGAGTTCATCGGAAACCTGGCGCACATAGCGGCCGAGCACCGGCGAGAGATAGGCATCGACAACGGTCGTATCACCGCGGCCGACCAGCTTGATCAGCGGCGAGACTTCGTGGCTGACGGAGACCTGCTCGAAACCGATGGCGCGGGCAATGCGCGCAGCCGCTGCCTCATGCTCGGGATATTTATAGGCATGCATGAAGACGATCGCTACGGCGCGGTATCCCTTGGCGCGCAGATTGCGGAGCGCCGTTTCCGTTGCCGCCTCATCGAGCTCTATCTCGACCGTGCCGTCGGCCAGCACGCGCTCGTTCAGCTCGACCACGTCCTGATAGAGAGCTTCCGGTTTGATGATCTCGGTCGCGAAGATATTCTTGCGTTCCTGATAGCCGATGCGCAAAGCGTCGCGGAAACCCTTCGTAGTAATCAGGGCCAGACGCTCGCCCTTGCGCTCCAGTAGCGCATTGGTGGCGACCGTGGTGCCCATGCGCACCTCGCCGATCAGACCCACCGGGATCGCCTCACCGGCCGTCAGGCCGAGATGCTGCCGGATCCCGTGAACAGCGGCGTCACGATAAGCGTCCGGATTTTCAGAGAGCACCTTTCGGGCATGCAGCTCGCCGGAGGGGTCGCGCCCGACGATATCCGTGAAGGTACCCCCACGATCGATCCAGAAATCCCAGCTACCAGCCGCAGTGCCCAACAAAATCGCCTCCGACGTTCATTTGGAATATCACTAAGAAATTATCGATAAATCGTCAACGTTTTGTGGAAACCGARATCGACGTAGGGTTCGCTTTTTGGAGGGCGTAGCATAGGCCCAATTCTAAGCCCAGAAAATCGAACGCCGCGGCCTCATCGGTCGCGGCGAGAAGATCAGCCGAAATGACGGTATTGTAGAGGGCCAGCGCGTGACAATGCCGGCCTCGCTACTCTCCTTAACGGGAGGTCAGGTCATCAGGCAGAGCAGCATTGTGGTACTTGCTATAGATGTCGCGTAGCACCTTGTTATCGAAGTTGGTCTTTACCCACTGGTCGAGCCAGGCCTTCAGATTGGCTTCGCCCTTGGGTATGCCGATGCCAAGGTTCGTTTCCTTCTGCGTGAACTTCACCTGCAGCGGATGGTCAGCCATCTTCTTGTTGATGCCATTGATTACGGCCGACTGGCTGGAAACGGTATCGACCTGGCCGGATACAACAGACGTGATCAGTGTTGCGTCATCCTCGAAGCGGACGATATCGGCGCCCTTTGCATTGGCGGTGATATCCTGGTCGTTGGTCGTGGCCCGGGTAACACCAATACGCTTGCCGTCAAGATCGGCATAATTCTTGATCTCGATAGTCGACGGCGCTGCCACGACGAGAGCGAGGGTCGCATAGGGGACGGAATAGTCGATCGCCTTCTTGCGCTCTTCGGTGATACCGAGCGAGGAGACGACCATGTCGGCCTTGCCGGTCTGCACAGAGGGGACACGGGCGGCGTTGGTGATTTCCACCAACTCGAGCTCGACGCCGAGGTCCTTGGCAATCAGCTTGGCGGTCTCAACGTCGGAGCCGGAAGGCTTCAGGTTCTCATCGACGAAGGAATATTCCGGAATGCCCATTGCCACGGCGATACGCACCTTGCCCGCCTTCTTGATGTTGTCGAGTACATCGGCATGCGCAACGCTCGCCAACGCCAGCAGCCCTGCGCCGGCCCAAATTGCCAGTTTCGAAATCATTGTCTTCGGCATGTTCCAAGTCTCCTCTACCTGATTGCCTCTGCCCGCTCTTTGTCGGGCCTCCTCTGAAACCCGCACCGGTCCATCCGGCGCAGGCATTTCCCTCCCGCGCTTGGCGGGGTCTAAAGCTCTGCGGCCATGAACTCCTTGAGTTCCGGCGTCTGCGGATTGCTCAGGATATCCGCACCACCCGTCTCCCAGACCTTGCCCGTGTGCATGTAGATGACGCGGTTGGCGGCGCGCTTGGCAAAACCCATCTCATGGGTGACGACGATCATCGTCATGCCACCACGGGCGAGATCTTCCATGACGCGCAGCACTTCGCCCGTCAGCTTCGGGTCGAGGGCGGAGGTCACCTCGTCGAACAGCATCACCTTGGGCTGCATGGCAAGCGAACGGGCGATCGCCACACGCTGCTGCTGGCCGCCGGAAAGCTGCTCTGGATAGGCATCATTTTTTTCGGAGAGGCCGACCTTGGCGAGTACCTGTTTGGCGATCTCGAAAGCCTGATCCTTGCGTATGCCCTTCACGCGGCGCAGCGCCAGCATGATGTTTTCGGCGACTGTCATATGCGGGAAGAGGTTGTAGCTCTGGAACACCATGCCGATGTCGCGCCGCAGGGTTCTGAGATCGAGCTTCGGATCCTCGACGCGGTGGCCGCACACCTCGATCGAGCCGTCCTGGATCGTCTCCAGCCGGTTGATGCAGCGAAGTGCTGTGCTCTTGCCGGAACCGGACTGGCCGATCAGCGCCACCACTTCGCCGGCATTGATCTCGAAGGAGACGCCCTTCAGCACTTCCAGCGCGCCGAAGCGCTTGACGACATTGGTGAGCTTAACGGCGACCGACATTGAGTTTCCTCTCAAGAGAGCGGCTCCAGACCGACAGCGGGTAGCAGACGCAGAAATACAAAAGCGCTGCGATGCCGAAGACCAGGAAGGGCTGGAACAGGGAGTTGTTGATGACCTGCGCCGCACGGGTCAGTTCCAGGAAACCGACGACCGAGGCGAGCGAGGTGTTCTTGATGAGCTGGACGAGGAAGCCGACCGTCGGCGGCGTGGCGATCTTCAGCGCCTGCGGCAGGATCACGTCCCTCAGAGCCTGCCAGCGCGTCAGGCCGAGGCACTCGGCGGCCTCGAACTGGGTGCGCGAGATGGATTCGACCGAACCGCGCCAGATCTCACCGAGATAGGAGCTCGAATAGATCATCATGCCGAGGCCCGCCGCCACCAGCGCCGGCACGGAGATGTTGATCACCCCGAGGCCGAAATAGAGGATGAACATCTGGATCAGGAGCGGCGTGCCCTGGACCAGCTGGATGTAAATAAGGGCGGCGCGGCGCAGCCACAGGAAGCGCGAGATGCGGCATAGCATGACAAAAAAGCCCGCAATGCCGCCAAGCAGGAAGGCGAGAGCGGATAGCACGACGGTCCAGACAAGACCGTCAAGCAGATAGATCAGATGATTGAAGGAAAACCCACCGAGCATGGCGACCTCTAAAGCGACGTGCCGAGCCGGCGGCGGCGCGGGAAAGCGATGAGACCGATGCCGTAAAAGCCGGCCCGCATCAGATAGGTGATGGCGATATAGAGGACAGCGACGACCATATACGTTTCCAGCGAGCGGAACGTGTTCGACTGGATGTTGTTGGCGACACCCGTCAGCTCTTCTGCTGATATCTGCGAGGCGATCGAGGTCGACAGCATCATCAGGATGAACTGACTGGAAAGTGCCGGATAGACGCGTTCGATGGCAGGCAGGAGAATGATGTCGCGGTAGATCTGCAGCTTCGACAGGCCAAGCGCTTCGGCTGCCTCGATCTGGCTCGGATGAATGGAATCCATGCCTGCACGCACGATCTCAGCCGTATAGGCGCCGACATTGATGACCATGGCGAAAACGGCAGCTGCGATGATCGGCAGGCGGAAGCCGATCGAGGAAAGCCCGAAGAAAATGAAGAAGATCTGCACGATGAAAGGCGTGTTGCGCACAGTCTCGACATAGACGCTGACGAGGGTGCGGAGCGGGCCGATGTTCGAGCGACGGGCAATGGCGCAAGCAACGCCGATGACAAGACCGATGATGACCGAAAAGACGGTGATCTCGATCGTGACGAGCGCGCCCGACAGGAAATCGCCCCAATAGGGCAAAAGGGCCGCAAAATCGAACTGGTACTGCATGTCCTCCTCCATTCCGGCCGTGTCAACTCCTTTGACGCGACCCCGCTTTCCCGTGGGAAAGCGTCATTTGTCCTCATGGCCGTCGCGTCAGCGCGCCAGCCAGCCTCCGTCGACCGGCAGCACGGTGCCGTGCACGTAGTCGGATGCTGCTGATGCCAGGAACACCGCGGCACCGCCGATATCGCCTGGCTCACCCCAGCGGCCGGCCGGAATGCGGGCAAGGATGCTCGCATTGCGATCTGCATCTTCGCGCAGTGCCGTCGTGTTGTTGGTGACGAAATAGCCGGGCGCGATGGCATTGACGTTCACGCCCTTGCCGGCCCATTCACAGGCAAGTAGCCGCGTCAGTCCCGCAAGACCGCTCTTCGAGGCTGTGTAGGACGGAATGCGGATGCCGCCCTGAAAGGAGAGCAGCGAAGCGATATTGATGATCTTGCCGCGGCCCTGTTCAAGCATATGGCGGGCGGCGGCCTGAGACAGGAAGAAAGCCGTCTTCAGGTTGACGTTCATCACCGCATCCCAATCTTCCTCGGTGAAATCGATCGCATCAGCGCGGCGGATTATGCCGGCGTTGTTGATGAGGATGTCGAGCCTACCAAAACGCTCCAACGCCTCTGCAACGATCGGCTTGGCCGGCTCGATCGTGCCGAGATCGGCCTTGATGACGTGGAATTTCGCACCCGCCTTCGTCACCATCGCTTCCGTCTCATCCATCGACGAGCGGCCGACGGCGACGATCGACGCACCGGCTTGCGCCAATGCAGCGGCGATCCCCTGGCCGATGCCGGTATTGGCACCGGTGACGACGGCGGTTTTTCCCGAGAGGTCGAAAAGAGCCTGCATCGTCATCACCTCAGATCGCCGATGGCGATATGGTCCATGTCGGTGAAGCTCTTGTTGTCGCCGGCCATCGCCCAGATGAAGCTGTAGTTCTTGGTGCCGGCGCCGGAATGGATCGACCAGGGCGGCGAAATGATCGCCTGCTCGTTGGCGACGAGCATATGGCGCGTCTCACGCGGCTCGCCCATGAAATGGAAGACACGCTGGTCGGCATCGAGATCGAAATAGAGATAGGCTTCCATGCGTCGGTCATGCGTGYGGCTCGGCATGGTGTTCCAGATGCTGCCGGTCTCCAGGCTGGTGAAGCCCATGGTGAGCTGGCAGGACTGGCAGACCTCCGGATGGATATACTGGTAGATCGAACGCTTGTTGGCGGTTGCCGCCTCCCCCGGCGTCAGATGCCGCGCCTTGTCGCGCGTCAGAAGCACGGTCGGGTGGCTGGCATGAGCCGGCGTGGAAACCAGGTAGAATTTTGCCGGACTGCCGGCATCCACACTTTCAAAGCGGACATCGACAACGCCCCTGCCGATATAGAGGCAATCATACTTCGCCAGAGCGTAAACCGTGCCGTCGACGATCACGCGGCCCGAACTACCGACATTCAGCACGCCGAGTTCACGTTCAGCCAGAAACGTGTCCTGGCCGATCGCCTTTGGCGCCGTGAGTGCGAGGCCTGTGCCGAGCGGCGCGGCACCGCCGATGACCATACGGTCATAGTGGGAATAGGTAAGCCTGATCTCGTCAGGTGCAAACACCGTCTCGACGAGGAAATGACGCCGTAGCGTGTCCGTATCGAAGCCTCTGACTGCTTCGGGATGGGAGGCGTGTCGTACGTCAATCTGCATTGGAATGATCCTTCTCTCCTCCGGATGCCACCATCTGCGGGGCATCCTCAATGAAATAGGCTGGGTCGAGCATCTCGGCCTTTTCGACTTCGTGCAGCAGCTTGCCGAGATGGAACCCCATGGCGGCCTTGGCCCCTTCCTCGTCGCCGTTGCGCATGCAATCGATGACCGCGGCATGTTCCTCGATGACGCGCGTCAGGCGGCCCTGCTGAGGCAGCGTCAGCAGGCGATAACGGTCACTGTGAACCTTGACCTGCTGGATGATTGCCCAGATGCCTGGAAACCCGGCGATGTTGCTGATGAGCTGGTGGAAATCATTATCGATGACGTGGAAGCTCGCCACATCGCCTTCACGGTGGCAGGCATCCAGATCAGCAAGATTACGCTCCAGTGCCCTGAGGCCGGCCGGCGTCATCTTCTCGACGGCGATCGAAACCGTTGTGTCCTCCAGCGCCTTGCGCACGAGGATTGCCTCATAAAGCGCGCGGCGCGGAATGCGGGAAACGAAAGTGCCGGATTGCGGAAAGACGTCGACCAGGCCGTCATCGGAAAGCCGGATGATCGCCTCACGAATCGGCGTGCGGCTGACACCGAACTGCGCCTCCAACTCCTTCTCGTTCAGGAGTTCCATCGGCTTGCGACGCAGCGAGACGATATCGTCGAGAAGCGCATCATAGACCAGGGTCGCCGCCCGCGGGGCAGCCGCCCGCTGATGCGAAAGCACCGTGACCCCCTGCAGGGAGCGCTTCTTGCGCACGGTTGCGGAGGGCGAATTCATCGCATTCCTTCCAAGAAGCAGATCAGCAATCGCGCGTTTGAAATCATCGGGAACCGCCTCCAATCGGCCTGATGAAAAAAGTAATATATTAGTATCCAACTTCTGGCAAGCGCGTCGATAAGCCGTTTTTGCGATTGTGGAAAACGAGGCCGAGGGGGGAAATACGCCAAGCGTTAAAAGGAAGAGGGTGTGTCGCGATCTGTTCCAGCGATTCTCGCGAACCATCTGCAATAAGTGGATGGTGGTCCGCGTTCTCAGCCGATGGCCCTTCGAATGAAAAGCGCAACCAGGGCGCGACTACGCCACGCCGTCATTCCATCAGCGACGCCGTGTTTAAGACAGCATTGAAAGAAGGTTCTAATGCGCCATTTTCTGGCGCAACCAGAATGGCCGTTGCGGTCCTAAAGCAGGCTCAATGCAAGGGTCGGCGCACGCGGTGCCGCCGGCGCCCGGGTTAAGGACGCACCGCGGACCAGAGGGAACAAGAAAATGAAAGTACTTTTGGCATCCACCATCTTTGCCGCCGGCACGATGCTCGCAAACGGCAGCGTTTTTGCAGCCGATTGCGGTAATGTCACGATTGCGAGCATGAACTGGCAGTCCGCGGAAGTGGCCGCAAGCCTCGACAAGATCATTCTCGAGGAAGGGTATGGCTGCACGGCCGAAATCGTCACCGGCGATACCGTCCCCACGCTGACCTCCATGGCAGAAAAAGGCGAACCGGATATCGCCCCGGAAGCCTGGGTCAGCCTTCAGCCGGAACTGGTCAAGCGTGGCCTTGAAGGCGGCAAGGTCGTCGAAGGCGCCAAGATCCTCTCCGATGGCGCAATCCAGGGCTGGTGGATCCCCAAATACATCGCGGACGCCCATCCCGACGTTAAGACCATCCCCGACCTTCTCAAGCATCCCGAACTCTTCCCGGCACCGGAAGACAAGAGCAAGGGCGCTGTCTTCAACGGCCCGCAGGGCTGGGGCGGCACTGTCGTCACATCTCAGCTCTTCAAGGCCTATGACGCTGAAAAAGCCGGCTTCACGCTTGTCGACACCGGTTCGGCCGCAGGCCTCGATGGCTCGATCGCCAAGGCCTATGAGGGCAAGCAGCCCTGGGTCGGTTATTATTGGGCACCGACCTCCCTGCTCGGCAAATACGAGATGGTCAAGCTCGGCTACGGCACCGAATACGATGCCGCCGAATGGAAGCGTTGCACCTCGGTTGCAGATTGCGCCGATCCCAAGCCGAATGCCTGGCCGGCCGATGACGTGAAGACGCTGATCAGCAAGAGCTTTGCCGATCGCGGCAGCCCGGCCATCGATTACCTGAAGAAGCGTGCCTGGACCAATGACACCGTCAACAAGCTGATCGCCTGGATGACCGACAACCAGGCAACCGGTGAAGACGGCGCGAAATACTTCCTGAAGAACAACGAACCCCTCTGGAAGGATTGGGTCTCCCCGGAAGCCGCCGAAAAGATCAAGGCTTCGCTCTAATCATTCAGACATGACATGGGCAGCCTTGCCGCTGCCCAGACAATCCTTCGGCGCGACGGCCAAAACAACAATCGGCCGCCGCCACTATCTATTTTGGGGAACCGTTATGGATTGGCTCTGGAAATTTCCGACAATGAACGACGACATGCTGCGCGAGCTGAAGAAGAGCGTGGATGAAGGATTTCGCGCCTTCACCCGCGCCTATGGCGACAGTATCGAAGCAGCCTTCAGCCCGTTGCAGAGTTTTCTCATCTGGGCTGAACGGCTGCTGACCGGCACGCCCTGGCCAATCATCCTGCTGGCTTTGGCCGCCATCGCCTGGTTTGCCACCCGCAGCTGGAAGATCGTTATCGGCTGCGTTCTGACGCTTCTGATMATCGGCTATTTCGACATGTGGCAGGACACGATGAAGACGGTGTCGATGATCCTCGTCTGCACTGTGCTGTCCATCGTTATCGGCCTGCCGCTCGGCATCCTGATGTCGCGCTCCAATGCCGTGCAAAGGGTCGTCAATCCGATCCTCGATGTCATGCAGACGATGCCGAGTTTCGTCTATCTTATCCCAGTCGTCATGCTTCTCGGCATCGGTCGCGTGCCCGGCGTCATCGCCGTCGTGATCTACGCCCTTCCCCCGATGATCCGCCTGACCAATCTCGGCATCCGCATGGTGGACGAGAATGTACTGGAGGCGGCAGACGCTTTCGGCTCATCCAGCTGGCAGAAGCTTCGCAACGTCCAGCTGCCGCTGGCGCTGCCGACCATCATGGCCGGCATCAATCAGACGATCATGATGGCGCTCGCCATGGTGGTCATCGCCTCCATGATCGGTGTTCAGGGCCTCGGCCAGCCGGTTCTTAAAGCCATTGCCAACCAGTACTTCACCCTCGGCGTCTTCAACGGTCTGGCAATCGTCGGCATTGCCATCATCTTCGACCGCATCAGCCAGGCCTACGGTCTGCGGCTCCAGAAGCACCGGGAGATCGTGCATGGATAGCAATTCGATCGAGATCCGGAACCTCTTCAAGATCTTCGGCCCGCGCGGCCGCGACTATGTGGAAGCCGTCAGCAAAGGCATGTCGAAGACCGAGCTCAATAAGGAGCATGGTCATGTGCTGGGGTTAAAGGACATCAACATCACTATACCGGKCGGCAGGATCACCGTAATCATGGGCCTTTCCGGTTCCGGCAAGTCTACGCTGATCCGCCATATCAACCGGCTGATCGATCCCACATCGGGGGAAGTCCTCTATGGCAGCGCGGATGTCTGTCGCATGGATGCGCTGCAGCTTCGCGAATTCCGACGCCGGAAGACCGCCATGGTGTTCCAGCGTTTTGGGCTCCTGCCGCACCGCAACGTGCTGCAGAACACCGTTTATGGGCTGGAGATCCAGGGCGTTGCGAAGGCAGAGCGCGAGGAACGGGCGAATGCCTGGATCAAGCGCGTCGGCCTGGAAGGCTTCGCCGAACATTATCCGAACCAGCTCTCGGGCGGCATGCAGCAGCGTGTCGGGCTTGCACGGGCGTTGACCAACGATGCTGAAATCCTGCTGATGGACGAAGCCTATTCAGCACTCGATCCGCTGATCCGCGTCGACATGCAGACCGTCCTCCTCGACCTGCAGAAGGATCTGAAGAAGACGGTCGTCTTCATCACCCACGATCTCGACGAAGCACTGCGGCTCGGGGAGAAAATCGTCATCCTGCGGGACGGCGAGGTCATCCAGCAGGGTTCGGCGGCTGAAATCGTTCTCAATCCCGCCAACGATTACATTGCCGCCTTCGTCAAGGAGGTCAATCGCGGCCGGGTCATCAAGATCGGTGCGGTCGCCAAACAGGCCCCTGCCGAAAGCCGGCTTCAGCTTTCTGAGGACATGGATATCGAGGGAGCGTTGCGAGAAATGTCGCGCACCGACGTCTCCTCTGCCGTTGTCATGTCACCAAGTGGCCAGCAGCTAGGCTGCGTTTCGCTGCAACAGTTGCTGGCGTTGCTTCTTCATCAGATCTGACATTTTTCCGCAATCGAGCGGCATTTGCCCCATGCAAATGCAGCTTGTTCAAACATGGTTAATTTTTTAACTATATTAGCCTTAAGGAAGGAACAGAACGACATACCTGCGTGTTGATAGCTCGCTGTGGAGGGACCCTGACGATGTTCAAATTTTTCTCGATCAAGCCGTCGGCTGACAGCTTTGATGTCGATACCGGCACCTATGCCGACGGCATCACTGAGCGCTACTACCGTGATCTGAGCGGTCGCCAGGAAAACCGCTTCCGTTCGGCCCATGAGCGCGATTACGGCGCAAGCCGCGAAATCGGCGAACTTGCGCCACACGGCGCAGTCGGCAATTAATCGGCTGATTACCTGTTTGCAGGCATCAGGGGCGTAGGGTTTCCTGCGCTTTCCGGCTCAGGCTGCTTGCCAGGACCGTTCGGTTGCGGCCCTTGGCCTTGGCATCCAGAAGGGCGGCATCTGCTCGGCTCACCAGCGTATCGACTGCACCTTCCCCGGGTGACACAGCCACACCGATCGACACCGACACGGCGCCGAGAATCTGACCTGAGTGGGAGAGTGCCGCTGAACTGATCTGTGCACGCAGCATTTCGGCGAATTGGAAGCCGCCCTCTTCGCTGTGGTCAGGCAGTAGTATTGTGAATTCCTCACCGCCGAAACGAAATGCGTAGCCGTATCCGGCAGCGGCATTTCGCAGGATTTGCCCGACATATTGCATGACCAAGTCACCGGCATCGTGGCCGAACTTGTCGTTGAAGCCCTTGAAATGATCGATGTCGATCATCAGGCATACCAACGGCTCATCGGCATCGTCACGGCCGCGCCGGTGCAACGTGTCATCGAGGAAGCGGCGGTTGAAAAGCCCGGTCAACGGATCGCGCACCGCAAGATCGGTCAGCTTCTCGCGAAGCTGCAGGTTGGCGACCGCCAGTCCGACATTCTCGGCAATCAACTCAAGATAGAGGCGGGCATTTTCCAGCACCGGCACCCGCCCGTCGCGTTCCTCGAGATAGAGAAGGCCAATCATATCGCCCTGCGCGGTCAGCGGAAAACAGGAGGCCGTAACACCGCTGCCTTCGACATGAAGGCAGGTCACATCGCCATCGCCGATGCCGCTCATATGGGGGCGGCCGCGCCGCAGACCCCAGCAGGCATTGGCCGAAAAGGCCGCCTGCGCATTGACAGGCTCCAGCCACGTGCCGGCCTGCGCGAGAGAGGACTTGTCCTCGTTCAGCGTATAAAGACTTCCGGCAATGCCCGGAAAGATCTGCGGCGCAAAGCGCGCGACGACATCGGCCAGTTCATGCTGATTCTCACAGGCCTGAAGGCGATGCATCATCTGCAGGATGAGATCCTTGGTGTGCTGGTCCGCCCGCCGCTCGGCATCCAGACGCTCGCGTTCAAGGCCGTTCTCGCGAAAAATCTGGATGGCCTCGTTCATCTCGCCGATTTCGTCGTGGCGGCGATCGTCAGGAACCTCGACGGCATAGTCCTGCTTGGCCAACCGGGTGACGATGCCCGTCATGCGCACGAGGGGCATGGCCACGCGACGCCGCAGGATAAAGTAGAGTACGGCGAGGAAGAGCAGCCCGGTGATGCCCAGCATGATCTTTGCGACAAGGCTCCATTGGTCACTGCGCCGGCGCGCATCGTCGAGTGCCGCGCCGGTGCGTGTCGCCGTGATATCGCGCAAACGCCCAGCCGATTCCACCAGAGCCGTCTGCAACCGCTCGTGCTCCGGTCCAAAAAGCGCCTGCTGTGCTGCCTGCCGATCTCCTTTCTGATAGGCATCGACAGCGGCGGCTTCCACAGCGTCAAGCGCCTCGGCCTGTTTGTCTATGTCCTCGATAATATTCCGCTCTACGGCAGATATATCCCTCGCCGCGATCTGCTCGGCGGCTGTTTCGCGCTGCCGCTCTGTTTCCTCGTCCGCCTTGAATGCAATAAGGTGGCGCTGTTCGCCCCGCATGACATAGAGCCGTGCTTCATCGCTTGAGAATTCCGCACCCATCTGAAGCTGTTCGGCAAGTGTGTCGAGCGCGAGATGCTCCTCAACCGCACGCCTTTCGTCTTCGGCACTACGTGACGACATGATAAAGGCCACAGCCGAAAGCGCCGTAAGGATCACGGTTATGCCGTAGGCCCAGTTGGTGATGGTGCTTATTCTCATGAGGCCATGATAGCGAAATCGGAGTGAAGGAGAATTAAAGAAACTTCTAACACAGCGTTGTTGCGCTATGCGTTTTGGAAAAAAGCAGAAAGTCTGGATCGAAAATACCCGCCGATACGCGAGGTGGCGTCAGAACCCTTGGCAATCACGGTCCTGTCACGTCAACAAAGAATGACTGCAGTCATTGCTTTTTGTGCAGCTGATCGGGCCTGTGCGCAGCCCTTTTGCCGGATTTTTCGCTCTCCACGATATATTGCGGATCGGACTTCGAGGCTTTCACCTCATGCTCTCTGATCTTGGTCCGCGTCGTCTGCTTTTTGACAATTTTGCCGGCGGTTTCTCCCTGGCTCGTATTCCACGACACCTTGTTACCTGTCTTGAGATCCTTGCTCATTGTGTCTCCTTCCAACACTCGGCGGCTACAGCGGCAATTTGCTAAGGCCGCCATTCCTGATCATTCCGGATATCCAGTTCACGATCCAGATAATAGGCGGCGCTGATGAGCGCGAGATGGGTGAACGCCTGCGGAAAATTCCCTGAAAGCTCCGATCTCATGTCAAATTCCTCGGCATAGAGACCGACATGGTTCGCGTGGTTCAATACCGCCTCGAAGACGCGGCGGGCTTTCTTGAGATCGCCCGCCCTGGCAAGGCATTCCGCATACCAGAAGGAGCAGGCAGAGAAGGCCCCTTCCCGGCCGCCCAGCCCATCGGCGCTCTTGTAGCGATAGACAACGCCATCATCCGCTAGTTCCCTGCCGATTGCATGGAGCGTCGCGAGCCATTGTGGATCGGTCGCACTGACAAATCGCACAAGCGGCATCAAGAGCAGTGACGCATCCAGACTGTCGCCGTGCTTCGTCTGCACGAAATGGCCCTTCTCGCTGTTCCAGAAATTTTGCCATATATCATCGTGAATATCGTTGCGGGTTTCGAGCCATCGGGCAAAGGGGGCGGCAAGGGAACGCTTGTTTGCCAGCCGCAGCGCCCGGTCGACCGCCACCCAGCACATCAGGCGCGAATGCAGGAAATATTGCGGCGCCCGCCGCATTTCCCAGATCCCGGCATCCGCGTCCTGCCAATGCTCGCAAACGTAATCGATCACCTCACACACGCCCTGCCACGCCTTATGCGAAATGGCATGTCCATATTTGTTGCTGAGATAGATCGAGTCCATCAGCTCGCCGTAGATGTCGAGCTGAAACTGCTCCGAGGCCTTGTTGCCAACGCGAACCGGACGCGCTCCGCCATAGCCACTGAGATGGTCGAGGACAACTTCGTCGGGCACATCGCCACCATCGAGGGCATACATGATATCCAGTCGTCCGCCGTAGTCGCAGTTGGACGCACGTTTTCCGATCCATGCATTGAAAGCCTCGGCCTCCTTCCGATAACCAAGACGCATCAGCGCATAAACACTAAAAGACGCATCTCTGATCCAGGTGGCGCGATAGTCCCAGTTGCGCGTGCCACCCGGAGCCTCCGGCAGCCCGAAGGTTCCGGCGGCGATGATCGAGCCATGCCGACGGGAGGTGAGCAGCTTCAAGGCCAAGGCGGCCCGGTTGACCATCTCGCGCCAGCGCCCACGATAGGTGGATTGCCCGGCCCAATTCTGCCAATAATCGATCGTGCCATCTTCGAGGGCCTGAATGTCGCACGATTCCACCGGATCGCTATCGACAGCGGCAAGCACGAAATCTGCCGTCTCGCCGGCCTTGAGCCGGATATCCGGCGAGATGACATCGTGTCCGTCCTGCATCAGCGCAACATTAGAGCTTATGCGGAAGCCCGCCGCCGACGGCGAGCGCCAAGTCGCGCAATTGCCCACGATCTCCGGTCGGACCGATTCCATCGCATAGTTGAAACGCGGCGCACAACGCATCCTGACAGCAACGTCGCCGCGCGTAGCGCGTATACGCCTGACAACCGTTGTCGGCCCGTCGGGATCAGCATCCTTGACCACCATGAAATCGGTGATCTCGGCGCTCAGCCCGACGCCCATCCACCGCGTCAGCAAGACATTCGTGTCGGGCAGATATTGCTGCGTGACGCGGGCGTCGGGGATATCAGGATAAAGCTCAAAAACGCCGCCGCGTTCCGGATCCAGCAGCGCAGCAAAAATCGATGGGCTGTCGAAATTCGGCCAGCACAGAAAATCGACCGCGCCATCCTTCGCCACCAGAGCGATCGTCGCGAGATCGCCAATCACCCCGTGATCGCCGACCAATCTTGGTATGCTGCGATCGTCATCTCGCGCGCCCGAGACATGCAAACTTCTGGTCGATGCTTTGGAATCCATGATCTCTTCCACCCGCTGTGTTCCGACAACGCATCGGCATTGGGTTGGTTTCAGGCCGAAAGGATCGTGATTGACTGCCGACGGGCGCGCGCCTTGGGTCAGGAAGAGTTTTACTTGGAGGTTGATGGCGGTTGCCAGCCGCAATAGCGAAAGAATTGAGCGCTCAATACTAAACGCCGGACGTCTGGACGCAGCGTTTCCGCCGCGTCCAGACAGAGCTTCAATCAGACGAGATCGAAACGATCTGCGTTCATGACCTTGGTCCATGCCGCGACGAAGTCCTTGACGAACTTCGCCTTGGCGTCCGACTGGCCGTAGACTTCGGCGAGGGCGCGAAGCTGCGAGTGGGAACCGAAGACCAGGTCGACGCGGGTGCCGGTCCACTTGACTTCGTTCGTCTTGCGGTCGCGTCCTTCGTAAACGCCTTCCTTACCTGCAACGGGAGCCCAAACCGTGCCCATGTCGAGCAGGTTGACGAAGAAATCGTTCGTCAGCGCTTCCGGACGCGAGGTGAAGACGCCGTGCTCCGGCTTGCCGGCCTTCAGCACACGCAGACCGCCGACGAGAACCGTCATCTCAGGTGCGGTCAGCGTCAGCAGTTGTGCGCGGTCGACGAGCGCTTCTTCCGGCTTCATAAACTGCAGGCGCTTGCTGTTCACATAGTTGCGGAAACCGTCGATGCGCGGCTCCAGAGCTGCGAAGGATGCAACGTCGGTCTGCTCCAGCGAGGCATCCGCGCGGCCCGGCGTGAACGGCACGACGACGTCGTGCCCCCCTGCTCTTGCGGCCTTCTCGACGCCTGCTGCGCCGGCCAGGACGATCAGGTCGGCAAGGGAGATCTTCTTGCCGCCGGTCTGGGCGGCATTGAAGGCCTTCTGGATGCCTTCGAGGACGCCCAGAACCTTGGCGAGCTGCGCCGGTTCGTTGACCTCCCAATCCTTCTGCGGAGCAAGACGGATGCGTGCGCCATTGGCGCCGCCGCGCTTGTCGGAGCCGCGGAAGCTCGAGGCGGAGGCCCAGGCGGTCGAGACCAGCTCCTGTACCGACAGGCCCGAGGCAACGACCTTGACCTTCAGCTCGGCAATATCGGCGTCATCGACAACAGGGTGATCGACGGCCGGAATGACGTCCTGCCAGATCAGGTCTTCGGCCGGCACTTCCGGGCCAAGGTAGCGGACCTTCGGACCCATGTCGCGGTGGGTCAGCTTAAACCAGGCGCGGGCAAAGGCGTCGGCGAACTGGTCCGGGTTTTCCAGAAAACGGCGTGAGATCTTCTCGTAGATCGGATCGACACGCAGCGCCAGATCGCTGGTCAGCATGGTCGGCAGTTGCTTTTTCGAGGGGTCGAAGGCATCCGGAATGGAAGCCTCGGCATTTTTCGCCACCCACTGCTTGGCACCGCCAGGGCTCGTGGTCAGCTCCCATTCGAAACCGAAGAGGTTTTCGAAAAAGTAGTTGCTCCACTGGGTCGGCGTTTGGGTCCAAGTGACTTCCAGGCCGCTGCCGATGGCATCGCGACCGACGCCGCTGTTGAATTTGCTCGTCCAGCCAAGGCCCTGGGCCTCGAGCTCGCCACCTTCAGGATCGACGCCGACAAACGACGGATCGCCGGCACCATGGGTCTTGCCGAAAGTGTGGCCACCGGCAATCAGCGCCACGGTCTCTTCGTCATTCATCGCCATGCGCGCGAAGGTCTCGCGGATGTCGCGAGCGGATGCAAGCGCATCGGGAGTGCCGTTCGGGCCTTCCGGGTTGACATAGATGAGGCCCATCTGCACGGCGCCAAGTGGCTCTGCCAGTTCGCGTTCGCCGCTATAGCGCTCGTCGCCGAGCCAGGTGCCTTCCGGACCCCAGTAAAGCTCTTCCGGCTCCCAGACGTCGGCGCGACCGCCGGCAAAACCGAAGGTCTTGAAGCCCATGGATTCGAGCGCGACGTTGCCAGTCAGGATGAGCAGGTCGGCCCATGAAATGCTGTTGCCGTATTTCTGCTTGATCGGCCAAAGAAGGCGGCGGGCCTTGTCGAGGTTGACGTTGTCAGGCCAGCTGTTGAGCGGCGCAAAACGCTGCTGGCCCTGACCGGCGCCGCYGCGGCCGTCGGTAATGCGATAGGTGCCGGCGCTGTGCCAGGCCATGCGGATGAACAGGCCGCCGTAATGGCCGAAGTCCGCCGGCCACCAGTCCTGCGAATCCGTCATCAACGCATGGAGATCCGCCTTCACTGCTTCGAGATCGAGCTTCTTGAACTCTTCGGCATAGTCGAAATCCTTGCCCATCGGGTCGGAAAGACCGGAATGATGGTGAAGCATCTGCAGGTCGAGATGGTTCGGCCACCAGTCGCGGTTCCCTCTGCTGCGGTGAGCCGTATGGTCGACGGGACATTTGCCCGCGCTGTCAGGTTTCTGGTCCATAGTTTTCTCCTGTTGCTTCCCTGTGGCTGCCGCTTCAGGGCAGCCTGTGCGTCTAAACCATTCGGCTTGGCTGCCTGCCCGACTGCGTTCCAACCCCGTACGGGTCAGCAGCAGGATCGCTGCGCATCCTCCCCTTCGTTCCTTCTTATCGGAAGCCCATCATAAATTTAAGTTGGATTTACTGATGGCTGCGATAAGCTGAAATTATGACCAACCTTACACTCAAACAGCTTCGCTATTTTGAAGCCCTGGCGCGCCATGGCCGTTTCCGGCACGCCGCCGATGCATGTGCGATTTCGCAGCCCGCTCTGTCCATGCAGATCAAGGAGCTTGAGGAACAATTGGGGGGCAACCTCTTCGAAAGGGGCGCCAAAGAAGTAAAACTCACCGCCTTCGGGCAACTGCTTGCGCTCCGCGTCCGCGACATTCTTCGCGCCGTGGACGAGCTCGCGGATCTTGCCCGTGCTTCGCAGGACAAGCTGCTGACGCGGCTCAGAATCGGAATCATTCCAACCATCGCACCCTATTTACTGCCAACCATCATCAGAGATCTGAACAGGACCTTCGACAGCATTGAAATACAGGTCCGCGAGACGCTGACAGCTAGGCTGGTTCACGAGGTGGCGCRAGGCGAACTGGATCTGGCAGTGGTCGCCCTGCCGGTATCGCAGCCATCCCTCACCGAGATCAAATTGTTTGAAGAGGAATTCGTGTTGGTCCGGCACCGCGAAGACGAAGGCAAGCCGGTGCCGGAACCCGAGGCCCTGCGCGAAATGCGCCTACTTCTGCTTGAGGAAGGGCACTGCTTTCGCGATCAGGCCCTGTCATTTTGCGGCATAGAATCGACACGCCCTCGGGAAATCATGGAGGGCAGTTCTCTTTCGACGCTGGTGCAGATGGTCAGCGCCGGCATTGGTGTAACCCTGATCCCCGAAATGGCGGTACCGGTTGAGACGCGCTCGGCGGATGTCTCCATCTCCCGGTTCCGCACGCCCCGCCCCCTGCGAACGATCGGAATCATCTGGCGCAATTCGACGCCTCTGGCCAAACAACTGCTCCAGATTTCCGAGGTCATCCGGCATTCGGCAGGAAGCCAGCGCCGTCAGATCTCGGCGGAGTAGCCGATCCTGCACCTGCCGATTTCATGACTGGTTTTTACTGCCCCACTGGCCAGCTTGCCGGCTGCGCTCTAGCTTCCCGCACGAAACGATCGGCAGCAATCCGGCTTATGGGAGCCATCCCGGTGTAAATCGGCTTCCATCTCAAGAATAGAGGCGCTGATCCGTGACAAGGGGAGCATGGAATTGGATTTGATCGACCTGATGCCGATCACGCCGAACTGGGTGGACATCGCAATCCGTCTGACGGCAACGATCATCGCCGGCGCATTCATCGGCCTCGACAGGGAGCGAGGGGGCCACGTCGCGGGATTGCGCACGACCATCCTCGTCGGACTGGCGGCCTGTCTCTCGATGATCCAGGCAAATATCCTGTTGGCGACGAGCCAGAGCGCCAACGGGTCGATGGACATATTGCGGTTCCCGCTCGGCGTACTCACAGGCGTGGGTTTTATCGGCGGCGGGGCGATCCTGAAAAGGGGCGACATCACAACCGGCGTAACCACGGCGGCCACGCTGTGGCTGATCACGGCAATCGGCCTGTGCTTCGGCGGTGGACAGATCGTGGTCGGTGCCATCGTAACAATTCTCGCGGTCCTGATCCTTTCCCCGCTGAAACAGGTAGACCGGTGGATATCCGGTCAACAGAACGGCATGGTCGCAATCAAACTCCCGGTTGACGCCGAGATCCCGAACCTGAAGACAACGGCTCTCGAGCTCTCCGAAGCAACCTTTACAGGGCTCACCGATAGCAATGACGGGCATCGCGAGTTGATCTACGAGATCAGGTGGAAATCCGTTGGAGGTGTTCCAGGCGCAGATCAAATAGCCGCATCATTGGAAAAGAACTTTCGCGTCACGCGTTTCGAGCATCGCGCCACCGTGACATAAAACCAAAGGCTTCAAGCGTCCTTCACAGCGAGTGACCGTCCTGATGCTCTCATATAGGGCACGTGAGGTGCTTGAAAGCACGATCTCACGTCCAGATGAAATCGATCGATCAATTAGCCAAACGATCGTTTAGTTGACGAAATAAAGAGATGACGGAAGGCTGGGGCAACGAATGGAGATGACCATGCCGCTTCTTGTTGAGAACAACAGCCGGATGCAGCGCTATGAACTGCCGATCAACACTAATGCAATGGCCATGGCCTACTACAGGATGGCGGGCGACAAGATCGTCCTTACCCACACCGAAGTTCCGTTCGAATATTCCGGCGCTGGAATCGGAACCAAGCTCGCTGACGGCGTCTTCGCGCAGATCAGGAAAAACGGCCAGAAGGTCGTTCCGCAATGCGAGTTCATGGCGGCCTATGCCGCAAAACACCCCGAATATAACGACCTGATCACCGGCTGATATTTTCGCCTCTTGCCGCTACAAGACGTGAGGAGCAGCCACAGCGGGTCAATTTTGCCGCGGCCGCACTCTCATGCGGCCGCGATATCTGTCGACCGGTTTCTACTCCAGTCCGGCCTTGTCCAGGCCGTAAAGCTTGTCCGCCGAACCCGGCACGGCCTTGACCGCAACGCTGATCCGGTTCCATGCGTTGATGGCCATGATCTGGAACGTCAGGTCGGAAACTTCCTTCTCGGAAAGTTGACCGCGGACCTTCTCGTAGAGTTCGTCCGCAACGCCGGTGTCGGAGAGCTTGGTGACCGCCTCCGTCCAGGCAAGCGCGGCACGCTCGCGCGGGCTGAACAGCGTCGATTCACGCCAGGCGGCAACGTGATAGAGACGGAGCTCGCGTTCACCGTGGATCTTTGCCGCCTTGGAATGCATGTCCACGCAGAAGCTGCAGCCATTGATCTGAGACGCGCGGATTTCGACCAAATCCCTGATCGTCTTCTCGATGGAGCTCTCATTCAGCTCCATGGTGAAGGCGGTGAGCTTTTTTACGAGTTCCGGCGAAAGTTGGGCGTAATTCAGTCTTTGCGTCATGTCATCCTCGTCTTTCGAGATTGCTGATTTGGGGAGCCGACCGCCAAGGCAAGCGCCTGCATACGGTCATGAAATGAGTACCAAGCACCGGAAAAAGCGGTAGCTAAACATCGGTTGGGGGATGGGCCGAGCGTGACGGCACCATTTACTTCACGTGGCCTGCCGGCAATGCAGCGGACACAGGCAAGTAGGCGGCAAAATGGCTGGCCAAGATTTCAGGCGGGACTGCTGCATCTGTCGCGGTCCCGTGAGCTAGGTCATCGCGATGCGCGCTTCTGCATTTCGGTTTCGATGAAATCCGAAAAGAGCCGCAGGCGGTAGGTCGGCATTCGACCGAAAGCGTGGACAGCCTGGAACGGCATCGTTTCCAGCTCAAGGTCGGGCAGAATCTGGATCAGTTCCCCTCTATCCAGCTCTTCCTGAACGATGCATTTCATCAGATAAGCGACGCCTACTCCACTCAAGGCGGCAATGCGGATCGCTGTCGCCGTGTCGAGGTCCACCTGGCCCGTCGGTATCATCGTCGCGCCATCGGCAAAGTGAATGGGATATGTGTGGCCATCGATCGCATATCGCGCGAAGGGCAGTTCGCGCAGCCTCTCCACCGTGCCGACCGGTCCCGATGTATCGACAAAGGCAGGAGATGCGACCAGCGCCATGTCCAGATGCATCAGCGTTCGCATCATCAAGTCGCTTCCCGTGACTTTGCCGACGCGAAAGGCGATGTCGTAGTTTTCGCGGATCAGGTCCACGTGGCGATCCGTCGTACCGAGATCGAGCGTTATGCCGGGATGCTGCGGCAGGAAATGCGTGAAGATGGGCACCATGAGCAGCCTCGCAAGCTCGCTTGGCAGGCTTACGTGTAAATGGCCGGTGGCTCCGCGATCCGCCTGAAAGACATCCGAAGATTCCTCGATCTRCCGAAGAAGCGGCGCGATGCTTCCGAAGAAGGTTTCGCCGTCGGGCGTCAACGTCAAGATACGCGTCGAACGACGAAAGAGCTTCAGCCCCAACAGGCTTTCCAGCCGGGAAATGCTCTTCGATACGCCCGACGGCGTTGTCCGCAGACTGCGCGCCGCGGCACTGAAGGACCCCGTTTCCACGGTCCGGACAAATGCCACCAAACCCGCGGTTTCGCCCAGCAAATTACGCATCTCGCCTCCACGAACTTGATCTGCGGATAGGTGGCAACGCCCCGATAGTCCACTGCGGTTACCGCATGGTCATCCATGTGCATGGTTGCGGAATACCGATCGAATGGCTTGCACCAGGTAGGATCGGCGGCGATCGTGCTGCATGGCATGATTGCCGATATTTTCGCTCAACGCCTCGCGATGGGCGAGATTTGCCGCAAGGTCTTCCGCGAGTTCGGGGCGCTCTTGCAGGAGCGGTGCAAACGCCTCCTTGCCAATCTCATAGACGGTCACCCGCGTTACCGCCTGAAGCGCGTGGCTCTCTCCTATTCCGGCGAGAAAACCCCCTTCGCCAAAAAAGTCGCCCGGTGCCAGGCGCGCCGTCTCCCTGTCATCTCTTCGCATCGAAACGATGCCTGCCCGGATGATCATAAGGCTGGCGAGGGAGTCTCCCTCTTTTGCGATCTCGTCACCGGGAGAAAAAGTGCGCTTGGTCGCAGATGCCGCAAGCGTCGTCATTTCGTCGCCTGTGAGTACCGAGAAAACGGGGATCGCTTCGATAAGACTTTGAGCCGGGCCTGCGCTGGAGACCAACGTATTCTGTGCTGGGGACTCGTTTGCCATGATCACCTTGCTGAGCGGCATCGCAAGCTGAAGCCCACTGGACTTGCAGTGGCGGTATACCAGATCGATCACCTCGCTGCGGGCAAGGCCTCGCCGCAGCGGACTGGTCACCTGAAAATAGAGTTCGACATTAACTGCGCTGGCATCTATGCCGACAAGCGAAACGGCTGGCGGCGGATCCTTGATGATGGAATTGCAGCTATCGAGCACCGTCTGCATGACGCCGAGGATGACGTGCGGCATGCGTGTCGGAACAATCCGGATCGACAGCGTGATCAGATGGTTTTCATCCGGTTGGCTGATATTGGTCAGCCCAAGCTTGGCAAGCACGCTGTTCGGCAGGACGACGATATTGTGAGCAGCGGTGAGCAGATGCGTAGAGCGCCAGTTGCTGGCGACAATCCGTCCTTCCGTGCCGTCGCTGAGCAAAATCCAATCACCGATGACATAGGGACGTCCCAGCGTCAGAGCGATCCCGGAGAACACGTCTCCCAGCGTGTTCTGCAAGGCGAGACCGAGGATCACGGCGATGACGCCTGATGTCGCCAGCAACGTGCCGATCGGAACCCCGAAAACGAAGGCCATGACCGACAGGGCGACACCGAGATAAACGACCGCGATCAACAGGTCCTGAATGAGCCTTGCTTCTCTCGGCCTGCCGTCCAGCACGATGTAGATGCGCAGGAAGCCGATGACGGCCCAGGAGAGATGAACCCACCAAAGGATCTTGGCAGAGACAAACAGCGCACTTACGCTTTCCAGATGCGGCGGGTCAAAGCGAAACGGAACGATCCCGCTCAGCAGGAGAACGATCGTCATCGCGGTAAAGAAGATGATCTGCACGATCAGGCGCGCGTTTGGCCGGGAGCGCCCTTGCAGATGCCATACGACGACGCCCGCTATGCCCAGGGCGTTCAGCAAGACGACAAACGAAATGATTTCCTGCGGCATCCAGTTTTCTCATCGATAACGGTAGAGGCAGCCACACCTACGCGTCTGCTTGGTACGCAGCGACCGGATAGTCGCAAAGAGACAGCTTTCGAGGTCGCTCCTGTCGGGCTTAGCCCGACTCCGGGTTCTCAGAAATTCCGCTGGCGCATCTTGGTTTCGCCCGCATCGAGATCGAGAGCTCAGAGTTCGATTGGTAGTTCCAGCCGATTCAGTAGGATACTGACTCTCGCCGTGTCTCAGGAAAATCCACCGTTATAAAGGAGAAGCATGATCGGGCCTTGGGCAGTGCACGACACATAGCATAGTCACTCACCAGTCCGCGTGACTACTAAATCAAGGGTGGGCTTGACACGAAGCCTGCTATCCATTGTTCGACAGCCTTGACGTACGAATCCATCGGGCTGCCGCCACCCACCGTCCCAGCAACTTTTATGCACATCACCACGACGATTGAAAACCTGGCTGACTTTGTTGCGGATCTTAAATCACTCTCTGAGGGGAGACAAACTTCGGTTTAGTTGAAAGGCGGCCATTGTTTGTTACCATAGGATGCAGACTTGGGAGGGGATGTCTCATGGGAAATAGACCGTCGCTCGGGCTTCCATTGGCATCAACGATGTTGGGAGCCTGACGAATGGACCCGTGCACATCTTGAAAAAAGATGTGTTTTTGATTTCCATCGATGCCTACGATTTATAAGGCGTACCAATGTCCACAAAATGCCGGATGACCGGTTCTATATTGTCAGAGGCCTGATGCAGTCCGAGCAAAAAACCACAATCGCGATCATAGACGACGATCAGTTTCTCTTGGAATCGCTCAAGGATCTCTTCGAAACGACCGGCATTGAAAGCCGGACCTATACGTCCGCGGACGCCTTCCTGAATTCCGGCGATATGCATCGTGTGCATTGTGTATTAGCCGATGTGAGAATGCCCGGCACCAGCGGACTGGGCCTGCTTTCTGCCGTGGTCCGGAACGGTGGCCCGCCGGTTTGCATCATGACCTCCTCTGCCGACAATCGCACCGAAACGGCCGCGAGATTATCGGGCGCAGCCGCCTTTTTGGAAAAGCCATTGAACTCCAAGGATCTGATGGAATTCATAGCCTCCGCCGCACGGCGCTGATCCTGATCATTTCGCTCGGGACTGAGGAACCATTCATCACTATGCTCACCATTGACGCGGCTGAAAAGAATCAAGGTGTTGAGCACGATGTCGGGTGGGCGCTTCGGCCCAGCAAAAGCGCTGCGGGTGAACGAGGAGCAAAATGCATAATCTTGACAGCGCCAACCGCCATTCTCTCATGAGCTGGCTGATATCGGGCGTTCGAGACGAGCTGCAGATCGAGCCGATATTTCTGCAATTGTGTGATCGTCTCGTTTCGTGCGGCGTCGCTTTGAGCCGCGCCAGTCTTCATCTTCGCGTTCACCATCCCCAATGGCTCGGCACGCGGGTCGTCTGGGTCAAGGATCACGGGCAAGCGGATATCACCACGATCGGTTACGATGTCGAGGCGACCGATGCTTTTCTCAGAAGTCCGTTTCGTGTCGTCATCAAGAGCGGCGTCGAAATCCGGCAGCGGCTTCAGATCTACGGACCGCATCAATTTTCTGTCTTCGAAGAATTGAAGGCGGAAGGCCACACCGATTACATTGCCTGGCCGATCGACCATACCCAGGGCAAGAGACACCTTGCGACGTTTTCGACGAGCGAGCCGGGCGGATTTACGGACGAGGAAATCGCGCTCTTCCGCGAGATCCTTCCGCTATTCTCGCTGGTCAGCGAAATTCGCCTCAAGAACCAGCTGGCCCTGACGCTGCTGCAAACCTATGTCGGCCCGCACGCCGGCGAACAGATTCTGGATGGAGCAACGACGCGCGGGAGCGGCGTGTCGGTAAATGCCGCAATCATGATCTGTGATCTCAGAAACTTTACGAAGCTGTCCGATCGCCGGCCCCGCGACGAGGTTATCTCCATCCTGAACCAGTATTTCGATGCCATCGCCGATCCGATCGAAAGGCATGGCGGCGAAATCCTCAAGTTCATGGGGGACGGCCTGCTGGCGGTCTTTCCCCTGGAGCAGGCTGACGCCTGTAGTGATCTCCTGCAAGCCGTCTTCGAGGCGCAGGAGGCGATCAAACGGCTTCAGGAAACAGCTCTCGGATACGAGGTCCGCTACGGCACGGGCATTCACCTTGGAGAGGTCATGTACGGCAATATCGGCTCCAAAAAGAGACTGGATTTTACCGTGATCGGCCCGGCGGTGAACATCGCCTCCCGCCTGGAGGCTTTGACGAAGGAACTGCAGCACCCCGTCCTGATATCAGCGGATTTTGTAAGAATGGCCGGCTGTGCTGACCAGACGGAATGGCTTGGTCCCTATAACCTCAGGGGTTTCGAACAACCTGTCGAGGTTCACGCACTGCGCCTTCCACCGACCAGGCGCTGACATCAGGCGGCAAAGGGCGGGCTTATCGTTTGAGCCTCGGCCGCTCGTCCACCGTGACGCTGCAATCCAGAATATAGCCGCTTCCGCGTGCGGYCTTGATCAGGCTCGGTTTTGACGGCTCGGTTTCCAGCTTTCGTCGCAGGCGCAGGATCAGCGCATCAATGCTTCGATCGAAGACTTCCTCAGAGTGAACACGGCTCGCCGCAAGCAACCGCTCACGGGACAGGACCTGTTTTGGTGCGTTCAGGAATGCGACGAGAAGATTGAATTCTGCAGCAGTCAGTTTCGTCTCACCGACATCCGGTCGGATAAGCGCTCGCTGATGCATGGAGAGCGTCCAGTCGCCGAACATATAGGTCCGGCGCTCCCGGCCGGCCTCGGGCGCGGGCCTCACCCGCATGGCTGCTTTGAGCCGCGCCAGGAATTCTCGCAGCCCAAACGGCTTGGTTATATAATCGCTGGCGCCAAGCTCGAACCCCAGCACCTTGTCGGCCTCCTCGATGCGGTCGGCGCTGGTGATGATAACCGGCGCTGTCGAAAGGCTCACAAGTTGCTGCACAATCTCAAGGGCGTCCTCTCCCTCGAGGCTCACATCAATGACGAATGCATCGACTATATCCATTGAGATCACGCTCTGCAGTTCGTCACCACTGCTGACCGCAGTGACGCGAAACGCCTGCTGCACGAGATAATCACTGATGAGACTGCGTGCAGAGTGATCGTCATCGACAACGAGGACATGCTGCATGGGTTTCTCCGTCTGGCAACGCGACGGGGCACGGGTCAGTCAGATGTAACAATGAATTGCGATGTTTCTGTCGTGAACGATGCCCCTCTCCGGTTGATAGTCGAAACGCGCCGATTGGACGATCAAACGTCCGTTTAGGTTTAACCGGAAAATTTGCACGTTTATGATGGCCCTGAAACGACGGTCTTCAAATCCCTTTGGGGCGCAAGCCAGTTCTTCATGCGTGCAACAGCCGCAATGAAACGGAAGTATAGCTTCCCACAATCTACACAAAGGGTAGCTTTCTCAGGCTTGGCTCGGCGGCGATACCTCTCCAGAAACGAGCCTTTCAAGGCGCTTATGAAGCATCTCGAAATAAGGATACTTATATGGACCCGAAACAATTTCAGCCGACGCGCCGAGATACGATGACAGGAGCGATAACACTTGCAGTCGCTGCCGCAACATTGAAATTTTCCCCATCCGCAATGGCCGACGAGCCAAAGAAATCGAAGGAAGAACATGCCATGAGCAATGAATACGTCACCACGAAAGACGGCACCCAGATCTTCTACAAGGATTGGGGTCCGAAGGATGCTCAGCCGATCGTCTTCCACCATGGCTGGCCGCTCAGCGCCGACGACTGGGATAACCAGATGCTTTTCTTCCTCGGAAAGGGCTATCGCGTCATTGCGCATGACCGCCGTGGCCACGGTCGCTCCAGCCAGGTCAGCGACGGTCACGACATGGACCACTATGCAGCTGACGCCGCAGCTGTCGTCCAGCACCTCGATCTTCGCAATGCGATCCATGTCGGCCATTCAACCGGCGGCGGCGAGGCGACGCATTATGTCGCGCGTCACGGCACGGGTCGGGTTGCCAAGCTCGTCCTCATCGGCGCCGTCCCGCCGATCATGGTCAAGACGCCAGCCAATCCAGGCGGCCTGCCGATCGAAGTCTTTGACGGTCTGCGCGCAGCGCTGGCGGCAAACAGGTCGCAGTTCTACATAGACCTCGCCAGCGGCCCGTTCTACAGCTTCAATCGCCCGGGCGCCCAGGTATCGCAGGCGATCGTCCAGAATTGGTGGCGACAGGGCATGGGCGGCGGCGCCAAGCCCCATTACGACGGCATCGAGGCATTTTCGGAAACGGACTTCACCGAAGATCTCAAGTCGATCGAAGTGCCGACCCTCGTCATGCACGGCGACGACGACCAGATTGTCCCGATCGCCGATTCCGCACCGCTTTCGGCAAAGCTGCTGAAGAATGCCACGCTGAAGATCTACAAGGGGCTGCCGCATGGCATGGCGACAACGCATGCCGACGTCGTCAATGCGGATCTGCTGAGCTTCTTCAAGGCCTGATGCCGAGGGGCGCCGTTGAGGCGCCCCTTTGAGACTGCGTGGCAATGAGCCTTCGACCCACAATCCATTTGCCGAAAACGATCAAAGCCCCTTTTGGGGCTTTGACTATTTCTATGCGGAATTTGATGTCCGATCAGTGCCCCGGAGGCGGCGTCGCCGTCTTGACCCACTCGGAGTAGCGCGTCTTGCCGATCCGCACTTGGCTGCCGGGCRTAAGGGATTCAGACTTCAACAAAGCGCCGAAATAGCGGGTCTGGTCATCGGCGACAACCTCGCGCTTGTCGCCGATCTGCCGCATATAGCGAGTGACGGCATCGGCAATCTTGATCGGTTCCGGGCCGGCGATTTCGACGGTGGCATTCAGCGGTTCGCCTAAAACGACATCAACGAGCGCGTCGGCAACATCGTCCGAGAAGATCGGTTGCATCATCGCCGGCGAAAGGTGAACCTTGTCACCCTGCACGCCGGACTGAGCGATGCCGAACATGAATTCGAAAAACTGCGTTGAGTGAACCAGGGAATAGGGAATCTTGGATTCCTTGATGATCGTCTCCTGAGCAAGCTTGGCGCGCATGTAGCCGCTCTCCGGAAGGCGCTCGGTACCGACAACGGACAGAGCGACATGGTGCTTCACACCGGCGGCCGCTTCGGCAGACGCGATGTTGCGACCCGCGGTCTGGAAGAAGTCCATCACTGCCTTGTCTTCGAAAGACGGGGAATTGGAGAGGTCCACAACGACCTGCGCTCCCTTAAGAACGTCTGCAAGGCCTTCGCCGGTGATCGTATTGACGCCGGAGGCGGGAGATGCGGCAATAGTCTCGTGGCCCTTTGCCTGGAGGCGTTTGACAAGCTTTGAACCGATGAGGCCGGTTCCCCCGATGACGACGATTTTCATGATCTGCTCCTTTTTGCTGTACTAGAGAGTTCGAAGAACACCGCGCTGCGGGGGCAAGTCGGCGCGGCTTGTTAGTTCAGGCCAGCTCCGTCCAAACCCAGCGCTGCAGCAGCAGCCAGAATGTAAGCCTAAGCGATTATCGTCGGACGCATACCCAAACGTATGTTGGGGATCAGCTGGCGACCCGCGCGATTGAGTAAGGATCCAGCAGAAAATGCCCGACTAAACGAGCAGCAGCAAAGTGCGCCTTATCGGAACTTGGCGTCCACAAACCCACCTGCCCGCAAAACCGCTGATACAGTCGCAGCCTGTCTGGCCCGTCTTGGGATAGCCGTTCGATTCGATCGCAGGGCACGGAGGTTTTAACCCCGCTGAAGCTGCTCGACCTTGCGCACCAGATCCGCCAGCGACCGGCACTGCATCTTGCGCATGAGGCTCATGCGATGAAGCTTGACCGTCATTTCGCTGATGCCGAGCTGATAGGCGACCTGCTTGTTCATCAAACCGCTCGCCACCGCATGCATGACCTCCTGCTCCCTCGGAGTGAGGCTATCGGCAAGCGTTTGAACGCGTTTCAATTCTTCTCGCAACTTGCGGCGCTCGTCATCCAACCTGATCGCATGATCGACAGCATCAAGGAGAACCTGGTTGACGAAGGGCTTGGTGATGAAATCGGTCGCGCCGGCCTTCATCGCCTTAACGCTTGTGGGAACGTCGGCGTGGGCCGTGAGGAATATAAGCGGCAGCTTGCAGCCCAAGGCTAGAAGCTGGCTTTGAAGATCGAGGCCTGTGCCCCCCGGCATCCGCAGATCCACGACAATGCAGCCGGCTGCGTTGACGTCTGCCAATTTGAGAAATTCCAGGCCGTTTGGAAAGGCTGACGCGCGTTTGTTGGTGACCGTGAAGAGGTCCAGAAGGGCGCTGCGCATCTCTGCATCATCATCGACGACGTAAACGATCGGCTCGGCGCACCTGTCCGTCTTTACCTGAGCGTTTTGCATCGAATTACCTCTTTGCTACCAGAGATTCCGGCGGTTGAACGCGCCTATCTCTCTGCCTGCCCTATGCCGGCTTTCGGTCGCCAACCCGAAAAAGATCGTAGTGCCGGCCTGCATGGTGCCAGCCTTCTCAACAGGGCGCCAACCGATAACATAGAAGACGCGCCGGCGGACGATACACCTTGGTTTACCATCGCTCGCTCTAGTGTGCGCCGGAAGCTGTGTTCGTGATCTCCAAAGCCAAACAAAACCGGCAGCAACGCTGCCGGTTTTGCCTGCTCGACGACATAGGCCGGATGGGTTGGACGCTCGGCTGCCATTTCGTTGGCCGCAGGATGAAACCGAAAAAAGCCCTGCGTTCATCATCTCCATCGTGTCCGGTTAACACGGCCCACGAATACTCAGATACTGGTCGACCTAGCGCCTGACATCCCTACCTTTCGTTTGCCAAACCTTCGTTTGCGTTGAGCCTATCCTCCTGAAAGCGCACATTTTTCGTAAATAGAGAACTTGCGCAACGAGCCTCACAATGGACATGAACCGATAGGGAGAGGCGACGGGGCGGATATGCCATCCTCTGCAAAGGCAGCTTGCGACGTCACACGGACATTCGCTCATAGGCGCCAGCGATCTGCCAACTCCACGCCCTACTTCGGGGTCAACCCAAAACTTCGTTTTATCGATCCAATCCCGGAAACGGCTATCCTCTCAAACATGTCAGTCATATCCCGGAGACTTGAGATGAAAATTACGGTGGTTGGTGCGAGCGGGATGATGGGATCCAAGATCGTTCGCGAACTGGAACGGGCCGGCCAGTCCGTTAGTGGCGCTTCGGCGAGTACGGGCGTCGATGCCTATACCGGCGAAGGGTTGAAGGCTGCGTTAGCCGATACGGACGTCGTGATCGACGTTACGAATTCCGGCTCGTTCGGAGATTCCAACGCGCTCGGCTTCTTCAAGCAGGCGGGAAAGAACCTGCTGGCGGCAGCAAAGGAAGCGGGCGTCAGCCATTACCTTGCTCTGTCGGTCGTCGCGGCGGATCGCCTGGTCGAAAACGACTACTTTCGAGCAAAAATGGTGCAGGAAAATCTCATAAGGGCATCCGGCCTGCCTTACACCATCGTTCGATCCGCGCAGTTCTTCGAGTTCTTCGACGGGATCATCAGCTCGRCAGCCGAGACCAATGGATTTCGGCTGTCGCCTGCCCTGATGAGACCGATCGCAGCGGACGAGGCTTCGACCCTGATATCCCGGATCATAGTCGGGTCGCCCCACAATGACATCGTAGAAATCGCCGGCCCGGAATCCGTCCAGCTTGACCAATTGGCGCGCGAGATACTGACCGTGACGGAAGATCCTCGGTCGATCGCAATCGATCCCGAAGCGCCATACTTCGGCGTCGAGCTTGCCAGGACAACACTTCTGCCGGGAGCGAATGCTCTTGCCGGAAGTTTGACGTTTCACGACTGGCTTTCACGGTCGATGATGGCCGCCTAAGCAGACGGCCCAGATACCATGTCGCCTTGGCGACAATTCGACATGTGTAACTAAGACAGAAAAGGAGGTGCCGAAGCGCCTCCTTCTATTGACTGAAGCCTCTGTCTTAGGCGCGGATTCCTACAACCCCCTGCCGGCTCGATGAGGCCAAGGCCTGTTGAATGGCCCAAAGCGTCGCAAGTATCCCAAAAATCGCGGGCAGGCTTACCGCCGGAAAGTCGCGCATGATTACCGACGACGAGCAAATGCCGACGGCGACTTCCCACAGATGGAACGCAGCATGGGCAATGAGCCAGAGTGTTGCCCCGGCCCATAGCTCGACCCGCCGGCTCGGCTTCCAGGCGCCAAAAGCAAAAGCAAGAGCAATGAAACCCTGGATGATGCCGATATCGCGAATGAAATGCTGGTTGAACATTCCGGTATCGGTCACGCCGGGGACAAAATAATACCAGCTCTCTGGATCGTAGAGCATGTAAAGGGCCAACCAGCCGGCAAGCAGTACGTTAAAACCGACCATGCCGTATACAATGAACTTCGTGACCTGCATCGTAACCTCCTTAGGATAAGCGGGCCTCAAAATTAACATCCAAGGCTAACGCTTACTTCCCAAACCAAGGTTGGGGAGCAGGTCGCGATAGCGGTCGAAACACCGCCGTCGGCCGAAGAAAAAAGCTATTTCAATGGGATATCGTCGTTGGAAGCTGAAACACGATCAGCTCGCGGCATGAGAGAAGCCGCCCGCTATCGATCAACTTACCGACAAAGGCCGCAGCTCCGCTCTGTAACACGGCGGACTCGATCTGCGCGTCCGAGCAGGACGTCGTGATCAGGATTGGCGGGTAAACGTCCCTATGCTTGAGGATACGCAACATTTCGATGCCAGACACGCCGTCATTCTGACATCGGCCAGGATACAATCGGGAGGAAGATAGCCCTCTTGCAGCAGGAAGTCTTCGGCGCGACTGTAGCACTCGCTGGCAAAACCCTCTTTTTCAAGAGGATCTTTGATCGGCGCTCGCAGACGCCTGTTGTCATCGACAATGGCGGTGTTTTTTGTATTCAATGCGGCCATGGGCCTCTGCGATCTCTCCAGAGGAGATTTCTGCTGTAACGGCCGGAATCGGACTTGTTCTACTGATAGATGTCGAACTTGCCCGCAACCATGTCGAGTTTTTTCACCAGCTCGGCCAGCGAGCCGACCTGCATCTTCTTCATCATTTGCCGGCGATGGAGCTTCACCATCGTTTCGCCAATCTGCATCTGATGGGCGATCTGCTTGTTCATAAGCCCCTCGCCCACATATTTCATGACTGCCCGCTCGGGCGGCGTCAAGGTCTTGGCAGTCGTGCAGATGGCATCATAAGTTGCAGCAGCTTCGCGTCTTTCGATATTCCTGGTGATAGCCTCGCGTGTAGCCTCCATCAGTTCGGCGTTTTCGAACGGCTTCAGCAAAAAGTCGCTGGCACCGGCCTTCATGGCCTGGACGCTCATGGAAACCGTACCGCGACCCGTCATGAACACGATGGGCATGAAACATCCCGCCGCTGCCAGCCTAGACTGAAGATCGAGCCCGTTGAGGCCGGGCATATGAACGTCGAGCAGAATACATCCAGCCCGAGAAAGATCGGCGCGATCAAGGAAATCATCGGCACTTTGGTACGCGACTGCCCGCATGCCCGCCGATTCAAAGAGATCGACAAGAGATGCGCGTATGGACGCCTCATCGTCAACGATGCAGACCGTCGGGATATCTTGCTCCAGCTGCTCATCGGGCATCGGTATGTAGCTTCCAGAACCCCAGCTTGCGAAGGCGAACATGAAACGCCTCGGCCGGATCAAGCTACACAATTTCAGATTGTTTACAACGTCAGCCGTGCCATCATGGCAATTGGGCCGCCTTTCCGGGATGGAGCTCATTCCAGAAGATCAACGGGGAGAACGTGGCGGCAGAAAGATCATGCCGCCACGATTTGGCTTACTTGGCAGAGGCTGCGTCTTCGATGATCTTCACAACCTTGTCGGGATGAGAAACCATCACGACATGGGAGGCCCCCTTGACCACGACGGTCTCCTTGGAATGGGCACGCTCTGCCATCCAGCCGAGAGCCTTGGCGGGGATGTTCTTGTCGGCGTCGCCGTAGATGAACCAGGACGGAATGTTCTGCCATGCCGCACCAGGCGCACCTTCGGTCAAGGCCGCCTCGGTAATCGGGCGCTGGGTTGCTGCCATCAGTTTTGCCGTCTTCGCCGGGACATCGGCAGCAAACTGCTCATGAAACTTGTCCTGCTGGATATACAGATCCTTCCCACCATTTTCCAATGCCACCGGCGCGGCAAGTGTCGGCGCCAGAGTGCTGCCGGGGAACTTGCCCGAGAGGTCGGCTGCGGACTCACCCTTTTCAGGGGCAAAGGCAGCCACATACACCAGGGCCTCGACATTCTTCGTCTCCGCAGCGGCCTCGCTGATGACCGAGCCGCCGTAGGAATGGCCGACGAGAACGACCGGCGTCTTGATGCCGGCCACGACGCGGCCGACATAATCGCCATCCGACTTTACGCTGCGCAGCGGATTAGCCACCGCGACAACCGGATAACCATCCTTTTCCAGACGAGCGATCACATCGTTCCAGCTCGATGCATCGGCAAAGGCGCCGTGCACAAGCACCACCGTCGGCTTTGCAGATTCAGCGGCAGCAGGAGCGGCAAGAGCTGCCAGTGCGCCGAGCGCGAATACGCATTTCAGAATTCCATTCATGGGTTGGTCTCCTTTGTTGAATTGCGCACAACTTAATATGACACGATTAATATGTCCACTCACTTTTTGTTCAACGAGCGCGAGCGGCTGACGGAAGGCGTTTCAACAGGCCGCGCCCGGGGCCGGTCAATAAACAGGTAGGATTCTTGTACTGGCCAAATGCGCTACGGCAACCCAAACCTCAGTTCTAATGTCTTCCGAACAATTCTGACCCGGGAGAAACCATACCGTGGAAGCCGGCCGGCGCCGGGAAACTCCGCCTGAGCGGCTGAAACACGGCCTCCGGGCGGACCGCGCTGGCGGTCGATCGACGGGTTGCTCTGAGCAAATGGTCGCGTGGCGGGCATTGCAAACCGACCACGCAAAACTCCAACTGCCCTCAGGGGTTAGGCGACGCACATGCCACCGTCGACATGAAGCTCGATCCCGTTGACGAAAGTACCCGCCGAAGCAAGAAAGAGTGCGGCCTGAGCCAGTTCTTCGGGACGTCCGAGACGTCCTGCCGGAATCAGCTCCGCCATCTGCTGCTCGAATTGCGGGCGGTTGCTATCGCTGACGCCAAGTTTCCCCAGGATCTCAGTCTCAACGGGACCGGGGCTGAGAATGTTGACGCGGATCCGGCGCGACCTGAATTCGATCGCCCAATTGCGGGCAAATGCGGCGAGTGCAGCCTTGGTGCCAGCATAAACCGTGTGGTTCGGCAAAACCTTCGTGCCGGCCAGAGAACTCGTGACGATGATATTCCCACCATCGCGGATATGCGGGGCGATGGCCTGAACACCGAAGAAGACACCGCGCGTATTGACCGCAAAATGCTGGTCGTATTCGGCTTCGCTAACGGCCTCCGAAGCGGCAAGATTGATGATCCCGGCATTGGCCATATAGACATCAATCGCACCAAAGCGCTCCGCTACCTCAGCCGCGAGCCGGCGGTGATAATCGATGCTGGCGACGTCGCCGCAAATTCCGATTGCCCCGTGGCCAATCTCTTGGACCGCTTCGTCGACGACATCCTGACGGCGTCCGGTGATGACAACCTTCGCCCCCTCTTCTGCGAAAAGACGCGCTGTCGCTTTCCCTATTCCGCTATTGCCACCTGTTATGACGGCCACTTTATTCGTTAGACTTGGCATCTGAATTCTCCTTGTTGATGCGAAGGAGATAAACAGTTGCATCGGCCGCAATTAGCTGGTTCTCAGGACAAGGAACTTTGCCTAAAACAGGCAAATGAGCCGCCGCCGTCGCCCGACGACATCGAGAATCCCAGGCAGTCGAAAGCGTCAATCTCGATACGGAAGCGCGGCCGATCGTCTATCACGAGATCCGCTTTGCCAGCGCACGCGTCCAGTTCGTCATCCGGCGCGACGACCTCTAGGCAGGGCGGCAGCGGTCAACAGCCATGACGCATCGTCCCGCATGAATTGCTTTCGTTTTCCGCTGTATCGTAGGATAAATCCTGCTGCAGGCATTTCTGCCTGATGAGGCGCAAATTTGTCGTCAGGAGCAGCGGATGATCGTCAGTCGGGCCGTCAGGGCACTGCGTAAGCGGGAACGGGCCCTTTCCGAACTCGTCGACAGGGTGCCGTCTCACATCTGGCGACTGACGGCAGACGGGGAACCGATCTTTTTCAACAAACAGATGGTCGATTACCTCGGCCGGGATATCGCCGATATCCAGCAACCAGGCATGAGCCGGCTTGATGCGATGATCGAAATGGCGATCCATCCCGATGACGCCGAAGGGTTCAGGGACGCGCTGGATCATTGTTTCGCCACCGGAGACAGCTTTTCCACGCGATATCGCCTGCGCCGCCATGACGGTGTCTATTACTGGATGTCGAGCCGTGCGGACTCGGTAAAAGACAGGCATGGACGGATTATTCAATGGCATGGCCTCTGCCACGATATTGACGATCAGGTTCATGCCGAAGAGGCGCTGCAGCGCAGTGAACGACACCTTCAACGGCTCATTGACGCTTTGCCGGTCCATATCTGCAGCTGGACTCCTGTGGGCGAGCTTTCCTACGTCAGCAGGCGCTACATGCAGGAATTGGGCCTTTCCAAAGCGAATTTCGCGGAATTTGCGCGGGCGGCGCAAGAACTTGTCCATCCCGAGGATAGTCCGGAGGTGCAGCTCAGGGCCGCGCATTGCATCCGGGCTGGCGAACCTTTCGTCATGCGGTACAGACGGCGCGGAGCGGACGGTATGTTCCACTGGACGGAGGGCCGGTTCGAGCCTCTTCGCGATCAAAACGGTTCCATCGTGGAATGGTACGGCCTTTCCATCGATGTCGACGATCAGGTGCGCGTGCAGGAGGCTTTGAGCCTCGCCCAGCAGAATCTTGCGCGCGCAAGCCAGGCGGCGAGCCTCGCCGAGCTTTCCGCCTCGATCGCCCATGAGATCAGTCAGCCGCTCGCAGCCGTCATATCAAGCTCGGATGTCAGCCAGCGCTGGCTTTCGGCGGAACCGCCCAATATCGAACGGGCGCAGAAAGCAGTCGAGCGCATCTCGGCAAGCGCCCATTCCGCCGTCGAAGTCATCGGCCGCATCCGCGCTTTGTTCAAACGCTCCGAAACGTCGAGGAATTATACCGCACTCGACAACGTGGTCAGGGAAGCGCGAGACCTCATGGCCGAGGAGGCGATGCGGCGGCGCGTGCGCATGGATATCGAGCTTGAGCGTGATCTTCCACCGATTGCCTTCGATCGGGTTCAGGTTCAACAGGTCCTGATCAATCTCATTCGCAATGGCCTTGAGGCCATGGATTCTGCTGGCGATGACCGCATTCTGCACATTCGTGCCCGCCGCGCGACAGATGCCGTGCAGATCGAGATCAGCGATCGCGGGCCGGGCGTCGAATTTCCCGACAGAATATTCGAGCCCTTCTTCACGACGAAGGGCCAGGGGATGGGAATGGGGCTGGCGATCAGCCGCTCCATCGTCGAATCCCATGGCGGACGGTTAAGCGTGGAGCAGGCCGATCCACACGGAGCGAGGTTCATCTTCACCCTGCCGGTTGAAATGGAACAGATCGCTCACGCGTGACGGCGGCGGCCGCGGCGGTTGGAGCAGTTCCGTTTTTACGGAATGCTCTATCGCTTTGTTTCACGCAATTCCGGACGCAAGGCCGCTGCACGGTTTTGCTGAATCGCCCTAGCCGCCGCGATAATCGCTGATCGCCCGCTCCAGCCACGACATGAGCAAATCGGCATTGACGGGCTTCCTCAGAAAGGCGATTGCGCCCGCCTGAAAAACGGCTGCCTCGACGTCCTTGTCCCCATGAGCGGTCATGATGATGACCGGCGGGTGCGATGGCATCCTGCTCAATGCCTGGAGCATCTCGACGCCCGACATTCCCGGCATTCTGACGTCGGCAAGAATGCAATCGACGAGCGAATAACCTTTTTCGTTCATGAACGTTTCGGCGGAGTCGTAAAGCTCACTTTCATAGCCAGCCGCCTCGAGCAAATCCTTAAGGGATTCTCTGAGGTAGCGATGATCATCGATGACAGCGACGGTCTTATTGGGGAAACTTGCCATTGCGTCAGCACAATTCTTCTTTTTCGGGCAATGAGCTAGGCGCCACGCAGGTTACTGATACAGTTTCAGATCCGGTTTCAACATGTCAAATTTGCGGACGAGTTCCGCAAGAGAACCCGCCTGCATCTTTCTCATCATTCGCCCGCGATGCAGTTTCACCATGATTTCACTGATCTGCATCTCATGCGCGATCTGCTTGTTCATCAGCCCGGCAGCCACATAGCCCAGAACCTCCCGCTCGCGCGGGGTAAGCTTGGCTTCACAATTTTCCAGCTGGTTGCGTGCAGCGGCCTCTTTCCGGTTCTCAGTATCCCGCCTGATCGCCTCTCCGACTGCGGCGATCACGGCGCTGCCGGCAAACGGCTTGATCAGAAAATCCGTTGCTCCCGCTTTCATGGCCTTGACGGTCAAGGGAACACTTCCGTGACCCGACATGAAGATGATCGGCATGGTGTTTCCGGCCGCAGCGAGCTGATCCTGGAAATCCAGGCCGCTGATGCCGGGCATCCGCACATCCAGAAGAATGCAACCTGCCTGCCCCATATCGCAGCGCTCCAGAAAATCCGAAGCGCTCTCGAATGCGATAGCTTTCATCGCCACCGACTCGAAAAGGTCCACCAACGACGCCCTGACAGGGCCTTCGTCATCGACGATACAGACAACCGGCTCGTCCCTCGTGCTGACTTGATCGAACATCATGGCTTTCTGCGCCTCCAAACGACGGTTTTGCGCATCCTCCTTACTGCCACGCCACGGCCAAGCCTGAGTTCAACACTGCCTCGTTCCGCGGCATTCATGAAGGGATCCCCATCAGCCAAGTCCACGCCGGAATTGCATTTGGCGGCATGGTGGCCTCTTCACCACTCTAACACGTGGACCCCCTCACAAAAATACGCCAAGGGTGTAGGTTGGGCGGCGAGACCGGTCCAGAGTTCCATCAAATTCTCTCGTAATTGCAACCAGGTAGTTCCGCCAGCTGCGACAGGTGCTCCAGGCTGGATGCACTCCACACACAGCCGCCGCAAGGCACACCTTCGTTGCCCCCGCGCACACCTTCGTATAGCTCCTCAGGCAGCAAACCGTCTGTAAGCTGATGATGTCGAAAATCGGTCGAAGGCGATGATCATGCGGCATGACCCAAGCTCTCAGTACAGACCTCTTGAGATACCGAGGTTTCCGCTCTTGGTCATCGGCTGCCTGATCACGGGAATACTGGCGTATCTCGGCTACGGCGCGACATTTGCACCCAAGGCGTCCACAAAAATCTATGTCCCGCTCGCCGCCTCCCCGTCATCGCAGGCAGACCCGACGGTCGCTTATTTTGTCGCGAATGGCGAAACGCTCGCGGTATCACTCGAGCATCGGCCGACGGCATTGAAGGTTGCGTCTCGTTAGCCGAAATCGAGGCGTATTTCAGCAGGGCTTCCTTCATTTTTGAAAGCAGAAGCAGATGCTGCAAAAAAATCAGACATAAAAAAATGCGCCGCGCCATATATATTTGGTTTAGTCACCCCCTCCTTCAATTTCCTCGTCAGTGACTGTATTCTCCTGCAGTTCCGGGAAGCAGCATGTCTGCTGGCAGTTGGAGGATGATGCATGGGGGTGACCACCTCCAAGGGGTCGAAAAGTCCGGTCGCGATCTTGGTTGACGATGATGCGACGGTTTGYGCGGCTCTGGAGAACCTGCTGAATTCGGTCGGCATTGACGCAATGACATTTTTGTCGGGCCGGGAATTTCTCGATACAAAGCTGCCCGACCGCCCGAGCTGTGTCGTGCTGGATGTCCGTATGCCCGGCATCAGTGGCCTGGACCTGCAGCATCATCTGACCCGCAACGGCGTCACGACACCCGTCCTGTTTCTGACGGGGCATGGCGATATTGCAATGAGCGTGCAGGCGATGAAGGCCGGGGCGCAGGATTTCCTGACCAAACCCGTGCGGGACCAGACCTTTCTCGATGCCGTTTCCAATGCCATTGCCACCGATGTCAGCCGCAGGAACGCATTGTCTGCAGCCGATAGATACGTTTCTCTGTTTGAAACCCTCACGGTACGCGAGCGCCAAGTTCTGAAACTGGTCGTCTCCGGCGAAGTCAACAAACAGATAGCCTTCTCCCTTGGGATCAGCGAATTTACGGTGAAGCTTCACCGCAGCAATATGATGAAGAAAATGCAGGTCAGTTCGGTGGCGCAGCTTTTCAATGTCTGGCAGGCGCTGCCTTCGCATGTTCGAATGAGCGATGGCTGAAATGAGCGCCAGGTCATGGAAAGTCAGACATAGAAAAGGCAAAGGGGTTTTCCATGCAGTTGACATCGTCTAAAAAACGGATCGTCACAGCCATGGCTGTTGGTGGCAGCGGCGTCCTGATGGCAGGGCTTTTCGCAGATCCCTCCGGCATTCTCGTCGCAATGGTGGCCATCTGGCTCTATACGAGCTGGCGCACGGGCCTGGCCGTTTTGCTCATCGGCTGTTTGTTGACCGCAACCGTCGTTCTTTCGCCTGTCAATTTCGGGAATGACGAACCGATGCGAGTCGTCATGTTTGCCTGTTCCGCTGCGGCTCTCTGGTTTTTCATCAACGTCTTCAAACCGCAGAGCCTTTTCGACCGTGTGTACAAGAATATTCAGCCCAATATCGAAGATATTCCAGGCTTCGGATGGTCGGCCTATCCTGACGGTCGCCTGCGCTTCCTCAATCCGAAAGCGCTCGATTTTGTCGGCGTGACCGCCGAAGAAATGAGCAGGATCGCCCAGCTTGACAATCATTCGTGGTGGAGTCTTTTCGTCCATCCCGATGAGGTCGAAGGATGCAAGGCAAGATGGGAGCACAGCCTCAAAACGGGTGTGCCGATCTTCGAAGAGCAGCGGGTCCGGCGCGCCGACGGGACCTATCGATGGCTTCGCGATTCCGCCATCGCCTCGCGTGACGAACAGGGCCGAATCACGGCCTGGTTCGCGACCTCCGTCGACATCGATGACCAACGCAAGGCGGAAGCTGCCCTTCGGGAAAGCCAGCAGCAATTGCAACAGATGATCGATACGGTGCCGGCCCTCATCTGGTGCGCAAACGCAGCCGGCGAAACTTCTTACATCAACGGGCCGCTTATGCGCTGGACCGGGATTTCGCTTGCGAGCAACGATCCCGCGGACACAAAAAGATTCGCGACGGCGATTATCGAAGCCATCCACCCAGAAGACCGCGCACTATTCCAGAAGAGCCTGTCGCAGGCCTTTGAAACTGGCGAGCGCTTCGTATTGAAATATCGGCAACGGCGTTTCGACGGCGTCTATCGCTGGATCGACGGCAAGGCTGAGCCGCTACGCGACGCTGATGGTCAGATCATTCAATGGTACGGCGTTTGCCTCGACATCCACGACGAGATGGAAGCCCATGAAGCGGCGCGTGAGCGTGAAGCAGAGCTGCGCCTGATCGTTGATACGGTGCCGTCGCTGATCTGGCTGATGACGCCCGAGGGGCTTCCCTGCTATTTCAACAAGCGTTTCTCCGAATGGGCAGGGCTCGATGAAGGCGATATTCATTCGAAGACGCCGGAACAGGTCGCCACTCAGGCAGAACTTGTCCATCCGGATGATCGCGCGGCGGTAACGGAGGCGTTCAGGAACGCCATTGCGACAGGTCAGCCTATCAACCACAAGGGCCGACTTCGCCACAGGGACGGTCAATATCGCTGGATGGATTCACGCGTCGAACCCTTACGCGACGAAAACGGCAAAATCATCCGCTGGTATGGCGTCAACCTCGACATCGATGATGAGGTTCGCGCGCAGGAGGCGTTGCGTCAGTCCGACGAAAGACTGGCGAGGGCACTGCGCGCTGCCAGTATGTCCGAGCTTTCCGTCTCGATTGCGCATGAACTCAATCAACCGCTACAGGCAGTCGTCGCTAATGCGAATGCATTCCGCCGCTGGCTGAGTGCCGATCCGCCGAACCTAGAGCGCGCACTGCGTTCTGCCGACTGGATCGTGCGCGATGCCGATGCAGCCGCCGATGTCGTCAGCCGCATCAGGGCGCTCTTCGGCAAGACAGCCTACCCCCGAACGGCAGTCGATCTGAACAATCTGATCGGTGATGCCTGCGAACTGCTCGCCGACAAGCTCGCCTCCAACAAGGTGAGGCTCGACATCGAGCTCGACCCCTATCTGCCGGCGACCAGCGCAGACCATGTGCAGCTGGAGCAGGTGATGCTTAATCTCATCCGCAACGGCATCGAAGCGATGCACGACATCGAGCCTGGAGCCCGCATGCTGAAGATCGAGTCGCGGTTGCGGGACGATGATACGGTTGAGGTGGAAGTGAGCGACTTCGGGAGCGGCATCAGCGACCCCGAGAGGATTTTCGAGGCCTTTTATACAACAAAGCAGGATGGTATGGGCATGGGCCTTGCGATCTGCCGTTCCATCATTGAATCCCACGGAGGACGTCTCTGGGCGGAAAACGGTGCGCGCAGCGGTGCGTCCATCACATTCAGTCTGCCGGTCCGGGACGTTCAGGCGAAATTCGCACCGCGGGAAAACCAGGCCAGACCGACAGTCCGGGAGCTCGAAGCTTTGTCGGCATAACCGGACGAGATGCCGGCATCGCGGCTGCTCCCCGTAGCCGGTGGATCATGGTGAGAGCGTGATCCACCTGGCGCAAGCCGTTTAAGAGGCGCTTTGCGCGCCGAGTTCATGCCGCCATTGGCTGGGTGTCGTGCCGACGAAGCGCCGGAATAAACGGCTGAAATGTGCTTGGTCCGACAGGCCGCAGGCAAAGGCAATATCGCCCATTTCATGCTCGGCGGCCAGCAGCAATGTCTGGGCGCGCTCGATGCGCTGCTGCATCACGAACGCGTAGGGAGACATCCCGAAGCTGATTGAAAAGGCGCGGCGGAAATGGGCGGGGCTGAGCTTTGCTGCGGCCGCCAGATCATCGACGCGAAGCGGCCCCTCCAGCCTTTCATCGACATATTCGGTGACGCGTTTGACCTGCCAATTGCTGAGGCCCGTCCTGCGGCGGCCTTTGTCCGCACCGTCTGACCTGGCGTCCTGCAAGCAATCAAGAGGATCGGACAGAACGCGGTCCGGGGACGGTGCCGAATTACCTCTTTTTAACATGATCTCTTGATTCATCTGACCGCCCTAGACAATGGCCGGGATCGCCAGTCTCAGATGAACGCTGAATGTAGGGGAAATCCATAAGGTAGGTGTCTAGCGAACTAGGCCGAAAGGATAGGTTTCAGGCGGGCTAAAGCTCGATCCGGGGATCGGCCAATGTCTGCAGGATTTCGATAATGATGTTCACGAGGATGTAGAAGGTCCCAAGGACGATGGTGACGCCGAGAACAGCCGGGAGGTCGGCGCTGGTCAGAGATTGGACCATGTAGAGACCAAGGCCAGGCCACCCGAACACAAGCTCGACGATCAGCAGATTGCCAAACAAAAGCCGGATCTGCAGACCGATCATCGCCAGAGCCGGCGAGGCGGCGTTGCGAAGGCCGTGCCGCAAGACGACCGCGGTTTCCCGAAGACCCTTTCCCCGCGCAGTTCCGATATAGGTCTGCTGCATCACCTCGCGCAACGCGCTGTCGAGACTTCGCCCCACCGCGACCGCGATCGGCAGTGCCAGAGCGAAGGCCGGCAGGAGCAGATGCCTGGTCGCATCCAGGCTGAGGTCGCCCCTGCCGCCGACAAGCGCGTCGATCAAATTGAAGCCGGTCGGGCCGCCGATATCATCTTCGCTCATCCTGCCCGAACCGGGCAACCAGCCAAGGCGAAACCAGAAGAAATAGACCAGAAGCAAGGCCGACATAAAAGTTGGAACCGAGCCAGCCGCAATGAAGAGAAGCCTCAACCCTCCGGAGCCGCCTGCGATACGGGGCATCACCGCAATGACACCTGCCAGCGAAAGCCCAAGGCAGAGAGCTGCCAGTGACAGTTCGAGCGATGCGGGCAGATATTGCCTTATATCGACGGCCACCGGCTGACGGGTCCTGGTCGACGTCCCGAGATCGCCTTGCGCGATTCGCGACAAAAACCGGCCATACTGAACGATAATGGGATCATCGAGGCCAAGCTGCTGGCGAAGAGCGTTCACATTCGAAAGCGGCGTCAGCGGCCCGGCGATGGCGCGCGCGGGGTCAGCGGGAATGATGCTTTGCAGGCAGAACACTGCAAAGCTCATCGCCAGGAGAACGACGACGAGACCCGCTATGCGTCTAAAGAGATAGGCCAGCATACCCTAGGCTCCTCGCAACGCCGCACGAAGACCGTCTCCCGCGAGATTGGCAAGGAGGCAGACGAGAAAAATGACAGCCGCGGGCAGCATTGGAAGCCACCAATAAACGGACAGGCTATCAAGTGCCCTTGATGTCATCGCCCCAAGTTCAGGCGCCGGAGCTGGTTGGCCGAGACCGATGAAGGACATGAGCGACATCGTCATGATGGCGGTTGCCACATCCAGTGTCGCCGCCACTAGCAGGGCCGGAAGGGCACCGGGAAGAAGGTAGCGCAACAGCAGGCGTGGGCCGCTGATGCCAGCAATTCTGGCAGCCTCGACATGCGGGCGAACATTCAGCCGGCGAAGCTCATCGCGGGATATGCGCGCATACCAGGGCCACCATGCGATACCCATCGCAATCATCGTATTGGCAAGTCCCCCGCCTAGCGTCGCGATCACCGCCAGCGCCACGAGTGTCGAAGGCAGGATCAGGAAGAATTCGGCGACCCATTGCGCCAGCATGTCGAGCCTGCGGCTGATAAGCCCAGGTATCATGCCGATGCATGTGCCGACGACGAGGCTGATGATGACAAGGGCAAGTGCGGGCAGCCATGTATATTGGATACCGAGGACGATACGCGAAAAAAGATCGCGCCCGATCTCGTCTGTCCCGAACCAATGCTCAGTGGAAGGTGGCAGATAGGCCGCCGCCACGCGGAGCTGCGGATTGAACGGTGTCAGCCATGTGGCGAACAAGGCAACGATCGTTGTAGCGATGACGCCGAACAAGCCAATTCGGTCGATCCAGCCTGTTCGGCAGAGAACGACGGACCAGCGCACGAAGCGCTCTTCGGGAAGAAACTCGGGAACGTTCATGCGTCCCGTCCGCCTGTGCTCGCATGGGTTTTCGGTATTGCCGTGAGAATGGTGCCCATCGACAGGCGATTAAAACCGGCGGTGATCGCGTCGGGATCTCCCTGCTGCACCACCCGGCCGTGTTCCAGCACTGCAATGCGGTCGGCGATTATCCTCGCGGCCGCCAGATCATGGGTGACGAACAGCACCGCCATGCCAAGACGCCGCCTGATCTCACCGAGAAGGTTCAGCGTCGCAGCAGCCAGCGACACATCAAGCGCGCTGATCGGCTCATCGCAGAGCAGAAGTTTCGGCGGCACAATGATCGCTCGGGCAATCACTGCGCGCTGGCATTGACCAACGGACAGGCTGGCGGGCAGCGAAGACATAAGGCTCTCATCGAGGCCCACCATTTCTAGCGCTTTGACAACCTTGTGAAGACGCTCTGCCTTGCCGAGAGGCAGAGGCCGCAACCGATCGCCGATCTGCTCGCCGATCGAAAGCCAGGGCGTCAGGGATGCAACTGCGTCCTGAAAAACAACCTGCGGCGCATCATCGATACAGGAAATCTCTCCACTATCAGGCTTCAGAAGCCCGGCCGCGAGCCTGACAATCGTCGATTTGCCGGCGCCGCTGTCCCCAAGCAGGGCAACACACTCACCAAGAGCGACCGAAAGATTGACCGATTCCAGCACCTGCCGCGACCGGCGACGCCCAAATCGGCCGGTGGACGTAAAGCTCTTGCTGACATCGGACAATAGCAGCGCGTCAACAGGCTTCAGGGTTGTCGTGGTTGGCCAGAGTTCCGCGGAGCGATATTGAGCGACGCTGGATTGCACCAAGTCGGGGAAGAAGCAGGCGGCAACATGACCGGTGGCCGAAAGTGGCGCGAGTTCGGGCCGTCTGTTTATGCACTGGTCCCCGACGATGAGGCAACGGGAGGCATAGCAGCAAGCGTTTCCCAGATCGGCAAGGCGCATCCGCTCGACCGGTAGAGTGGGCAGAGAGTGCTGGCGATCCGTGTCAAAATCGAACTGAGTCGCCAGCAGGCCCGCCAGATAGGGGTGGCCGGGATTTTTCAAAGCATCATCGGTTCTTCCCACTTCCAGAATACGTCCGCCGTAGAGCACAAGCACGCGGTCCGCGAGCGATGCGGCAGCTGTAAGGTCGTGGGTGATGAAAAGAATTGCAGTCTGCTGCTCGCGCGCGATCCTGCGCAGGAGTTCGATGACCTGGCCGCGCAAAGCGAAGTCGAGCGCGGTGATCGATTCATCGGCAATCAGCACCTTTGGCTGTGCCATCAACGCCATTGCGATAAGGATGCGCTGGCGCTGCCCGCCAGACAGGCGATTCGGAAATGCATCGAGTATGACATCGGCATCCGCGAGTCCGACCCGGCTCAGCCAATCCCTGACGAAGCCGTCGTTTCCACTGGCCGATTCCCTGAGCTGACGGCGGATCGTCATCGTCGGGTTGAGTGCACCCATCGGATCCTGGGGGATGGCACGCACGAGTGAATGACGAGCCGCGCGCAGCACCGATGGCTTTGCTCCTACGATCTCGGTGCCTGCAAGACGAATGGAGCCGCTGACCTTGGGCTCATTGGAGGCCGGCAACAGGCCCTGAATTGCCGCTCCGAGGGTGGATTTGCCGGAGCCGCTTTCTCCGACGATGGCGATGATTTCACCCGGCATCGCCTCGAAACCGATGTCGTCGAGCACAAGATGATCGCTACCGTTTCGCCGCAGGAAGACATTGAGACCGGCGATGGAGAGCGCAGCTTCGGTCACAGCCTCTGCAACTCCTCAAAGGTCGAGTTACAGCCATAAACCCTGCCGGAAGCCGCCTGCTCAGCCATCAGCGCCTCACACTGGAAAAGTCGATACTGCCCCTCGGGAAAACCGGACGAAGCCCCAGATCCTTCAGCCCTCTGCGATGGACGACCACGTCGTCGACATCGACCAGCGGGATGAAATAGCCCGCATCGAAATACATTTTCCCGGCCTTCTCATAAAGCGCGTTTCGCGTAGCGATGTCCGCGGTGGAACCACCTTCGGCGACGACGGCATCGGCTTCCGGAAGAGCGCTTCCATAGAGGTTCAGCGGCGCATCTTTGGTGAAAAAGGCCTTTGCCTGATTGTCGGGATGAGCCGCATCGGGAGAAGCAATGATCAGCAGCATGTCGGGGGCGGCGGGATCGCCCTTCATGGCGTAGGCCGCGCCCGGCGGCATGATGTGTGACGTCGCCTGCACGCCGATCAGCGATAGCTCAGCGATCATCAGGTCGGCGATACGTCCATAACTGGGATTGGCGCTGTAGAGCCCGATGCTGATGGTGACCGGTCCGCGCTTGGCGATGGCAGATTTTGCCGCCTCCAAATCCGTCGGAAACTGCACTGGTTGGCCCGGATCCAGCATGACGTTTGGATAGAGCGATTTCGAGACATGAGCATATTGTCCGAAGGCGTCGCTCGCCCATAAAATCGGGTTGATTGCGGTTAGAACCGCCTTGCGAACTTCGGCATCGTCAAGCGGCGACCCCGGCCTAATGAAGGCCTCGTATTGTGTCATGCTGGGAGCCGACGTTATTTCCAGATCGGTCGGCAGATTGCCGAGCTGCGCAAACGGGAAATTGGCCGGAACGCCATCGATCTCGCCGGCCTTCAATTTCAGAATTTGCTGGCCGATATCGGGGATGACAGGAAGCTCTACCTTGCCGAAAGACGGTTTGGCGCCCCAATAATCTTCATTACGTTCGAGCACATAACGTTCGCCGCGCTTGAATTCGGCGAGCTTGAACGGCCCAGTTCCAACCGCATGATCGGTAAGCCATGCCGTCGCACGGTCGCCTCCGGCGTGGTCGGAAAGTGCCGTCGGGCTGATGATCTTCGGCCCCCACGGGCTTGCAAGACTGTCCATAAAGGAGGGTTGCGCATGGCGCAGCGTGATGACGACGGTGGAACCATCAGGTGCTGCGATATCCGCCATGTTGGCGAGCGTGTAATTCTGCACAAATCCGCCGTCGCGGCGCCGCYTGAACGAGGTGACCACCGCATCTGCATTCAGGGCTGTGTCGTCATGAAACCTGACACCGTTTACGAGGTGGAACGTATAGACCAGCCCGTCTCCCGATATCTCCCAGTTCTTGGCCAGCGCCCCCACGATCTTCGTCGAGCCGGTCTCATATTTGACCAGCCCCTCATAGACGCTATCCAGCGCAGTCAATCCGGCAACCTCAAAACCGTTGTCGGGATCCAGAGTGCCTATATCCGACGAATAGGGAATKCGCAGTACATCCTCGGCATGACCCGAGGCAACGGCGATCAAAAATCCGAGCGAAAGTGCGAGCAGGCGAAGGCTGATAACGCAGTTGAAACGTGAGAATATCGAAGTGAACAGGAATTTCGGCATTAGGTGATCCGTGATTGCGTCATACCGGCCGCGGACGGCGGAAGCGTGAGGCTGTCATTGCTCTGGTGCTCAACCGTCGTCGAACGCCCATCGTCATCACAATCATAGCGCCGCGCTACTGAAAAGCTTTGAAGATTCCGCGCCATAAATATTTTTGCTTCCGTTGAGCAAGCGATGCCGCGGAAGCATTTTCATCGCCTGGCTACCGCCCCTGCTCGCAGTCCGACATCATGAAGATAAGTTTCCAATGCTGGCAGTTTGCCCTGCGAGACCACCGCACCGACATAACCATCCGGGCGGACGAGGATCCAGTCGCCAGGCGCCGGCTCGTAGGTCTCGCGGAATTGGTTCTCGCTGTCGATGAGGTTGCCGCCTTGCCCGATGGTATGAATATGCAATCCCTTGCGCGGCTGGACGCCAGCCGTTTCCATATCAAATCCCAGCAGCGTCCAATGCGGACCTTTAAAGAGATCGAACAGCCGCGCGGGTTGCCCTGCGGCGCCCTTTAACAGCGCATCGGGAGCGCGGCTGCCGGCAAGGACGCGAGCCTGACGCTTGGGTTCTTCGAGCGACAGGCTCGAGCCGAGATAGGCGATGTCCAGTTGCCGAACCTCGCGGCCACGCCGAATTTCGCCACGCTTCATGTCTTCGAGCAGTCTGACAGCAAGTCCCAGCATGCTTGCCGCGATCGGGCGGCGCTCTTCCTCATAGCTATCGAGAAGCGCCTCCGGAGCACCTGACAGGACGGCCGCCAGCTTCCAGCCGAGGTTGTAGGCGTCCTGAACGCTGGTGTTCAGACCCTGGCCGCCCGTCGGCGGATGGGTATGGGCGGCGTCCCCGGCGAGAAAGACGCGGCCGACACGATAGCTGTCGGCAAGCCGGGCATTCATGTTGAATGCCGATGCCCAGGAGACAGACTGGATGACGATATCCGTGCAGCCGGTGCGTTCGGCAGTGAGCGCAGAAAGTCCTTCAGCCGACAGGTCTATGTCGCCTTCTAGAGGCACCGGTCCCTGCAGCTGGAAAACTCCTGTTTCGGCCAAGGGACAAAAGGATATCTGCATCTCCATCGACCCCTCGTTGAAGCGATGCCAGACATCGCGGCTGAGGCCTGTCAGGGTCACGTCGGCAACAATGGCGCGAACGCCGAGCGTCTTTCCGGGAAAACCGACGGCGAGCGCCTGGCGCACAAAGCTCCGGCCACCATCGGTGCCGACGAGATAGCGTGCGCGGATAGTCTGCTCTTCACTGCCATTGGCAAGCCTTGCGGTTACACCCTGCCCGTCCTGTTTGAAGGCGATCAACGCGCAGCCGAATTCCGGAGCGTGGCCGAGTTCGGCAAGGCGCTCCCGCATCGCTCCCTCCGTCAGAAATTGAGGCACGAGCAGAGGCGCGCCATAGGGTTCCGACGGGATTGGGTCACCGGCCTCGAAAAGCGCGCCGTCCTTTACACTACCGTCGCCATGATATTCGCGCTGGCGTGGATAGAAGGCGCCCGAGGCGGCAATCCTATCGACAATACCGAGGTCCTCAAAGACTTCCATGGTTCGCGGCTGGATGCCCTTACCGCGCGAACCGCCGAACGGATCATTCATCTTCTCGATCAGCCGGAAGGATACACCCCGCCGGGCGAGATCGATTGCCAGCGTCAGGCCGGCTGCGCCGGCGCCACAAATCAATACATCGATTGCGTCATCTTCCGTCATTGCTGTTGCTCCTCGTTTGTGTGTATTATGCACATAACAGGAGATCAGGAATGCCGTCAATGAAAAATGTGCAAAATACACATATCTCAGCCCGTATCCATGAGCTTCATGGATCGCTGCTCGAGATCGTCAGTGTCATGAACCGGCCCCAACGGGATGAGGCCATGGTCAGAGAGGCAGGAATTTCGCTCGACCGCGCCCTCTTCCCCTTGCTGGTGGGCATTGAAAGATTGGGGCCGATCGGCGTGGTCGATCTGGCTGACCGCGCTGGGCGGGACTACACGACGGTCAGCCGCCAGGTCGCCAAGCTCGAGAGCCTCGGCCTCGTTCAGCGTCGGCCGAGTGCAACGGACCGGCGCGTCAGCGAAGCGGTCGTCACCACGAAGGGCAAATCGATGACGGACCGTGTCGATGCTGCACGCGAGAGGATCGGGATCGAGATATTCAAGAGCTGGGATCCCGAGGATCTGGACAATCTGGTTCGCCTGATGCGGAAATTTGCTGATGCCGTGAAGGATGATCCGGCCAAAAGCTGACGAGCCACCGTGCAGATGGGCAGGCTGGCGGAAGGAAGTGAGGCGTCAGCAGGATCGCCGGCGCCTTGAGACTCTCATTCGAAGCCGGATTACCAGCAGGTGAATCCTGCATCAACGTTGACGATTGCTCCCGTCATCAAGCTCGCTGCACCGGATGCAAGGAAGAGAACCGCGCTTGCGACCTCTTCCGGCGTGCCCATTCGCCCCATGGGCGTATCGGCAAGCCAGATTGGAATCCGCTCGCGATTGGCTTCGACGGCCGCGACCATCGGCGTCTCGATATAGGTCGGGGCAACCGCATTGATCCTCACACCGTGCTGAGCCCATTCAGCGGCCATGGAACGGGTGAGGTGGTGAACGGCAGCTTTCGAGACGTTATAAGCCGTCTGCGGCTGTGGCCGGTTGCAGATGATGCCGGACATTGAGCCGAGATTGACGATCGCACCGCGTTTCATCGCCACCATATGGCGGCCGAAGGAGCGTGAGCACCAGAATACGCCATTGACGTTGACATTCATCATCCGCAGCCAATCGGCGTCCGTGACGTCCTCTGCCGCAATTCCGTTCTGGCCGATGCCCGCATTGTTCACTAGGATCGTCGCTGGGAGGCCGCTGGCGGCGAGTTCATTGGCGATCGCCTCCATCCGGGCGGAATCGGTCACGTCACCAAGACGCAGCTCGACGTCATATCCCTTGTCCTTAAGCGCCAGAGCCTGCTCGGCGTCGGATTCATTGCGCTCGATGACGACGACGGCGGCGCCAGCTTCGGCGAGCGCGTGGGCGCAGCAAAGTCCGATGGCCCGTCCGCCACCGGTGACGACGGCGCGCTCACCGTCAAGGCGGAATTTTTCCTGATAGCTCATGGTTCGGCTCCTCAGATGTCGAATGCGCTTGGAAGAACGACGATGTCGCGGATCGTCACGTTGCGGGGTCGCGTCAGCATGAACATGATGGCGTCCGCAACCTCCTTGGGTTCGATCAGGGCACCGGCCTCCTTCGCCTTGCGCAGGTTCTCCTCCGGCCAGTCGGCAAGCAATGCGCTGATGACTGGTCCCGGCGAAACCGAGCCGACACGAATACCGCTTTTCAGCAATTGCCTGCGCATCGTCTGGACGAAGCAATGCATCGCCCATTTCGACGGCGAATAGACCGGCTCCCAGGGAACGGGCGCATGGCCCGCGACCGAGCTCGTAACGATGATGTCGCCGGTCCCACGTTCGATCATGTGCGGAATGATGGTCCGGACATTCTTGATGACGACATTGACGTTCAGGTTCAGCATCCTGTCGATGGCGTCCAGATCGGCATCTGCAAGATCCCCGCCGATATAGGTGCCGGCATTGGCATGCAGAATGTCGAGCTGCCCAACCTTCGACAACACGCGGTCAAGAAGCTTAGCGCATGCTTGAGGATCCAGCAGGTCCAAAGCGAGAGGTATGGCCCTTTCCCCAAGGCGTTCGCAGGCCGACTGCAGCGCCTTCTCGTCTCGGTCAACGAGAACGACCGTGGCGCCCGCTGCGATCATCGCCTCCGTCGACGCCATTCCGATACCGGACGCCGCGCCGGTGATTGCAGCGACCTTCCCTTTCAACTCGTTCATTCTTTCCTCCTCGGTTGAGCGGCGCTATCTGCCTGCGCCGCATGCTGCATGATATTCGGCAAGGCTCTTCGTCACCCGCCAGATCAGAACCTCTTCCGGATTCAGCGGCGTGTCGGAAAACTGTTGGGCAGCCGGCATGTGCTGCCAGATCAACGGAAGCGGCACGGATTTTCCGGCAAGCGCGTCGCAAAGGCGTGCGACGGCGGATTGAGCTTCTTTAGACGCCCAGTAGTATCGGATGCGATCGGACAGCGAATAATGCCGAAGCCAGCGCTGCTCTTCCACCGTGCCGTGATAGTGACGGCTCCAGTTCTCCCGATGTGCCAGCATCAAAGCCTCCATCGCCGCGTAGAGYGGACGCTCGCCATAATCAGGCACGAGATCAGAGGCAATCAGGTCCAGCCCGTAAAGCGCCTCGCGCAGCACGAAGGTCAACTCCGGCCCGACCTTGAGAATGGGAAACCCGTCTTCGACCAGGGCCGTCAGCGGATCCGCGCCCTGATAGTCAGTGGAATGCGCTTCGAACACGAATTGCGGCTCGTCCTCGAGCACCTGTTTCAACGCGTCGATCTTGCTGCGGTCGTACCGGATGACATTGTGGTTGCCGAACTCGACGCCGGGCTGCACCACCAGGCCGATAGCGCGCTCAAAGGCGCCCGCAAGGCCAGCCTCGGCGAAGACACGGCGATGTACCTCTATGGTTTGCCTGGCCGCCGAAGCCGCGGTCGGTTCGATCGTGGTGAGAGCATGATCTGCACCGCCGGGGGGAGGAACCTCCGTGCCGATCACATAGACCGGCATAGCGCCCCCTGCCTGCCTTGCCGAAGCCTCTGCGACAGCGGCCAACCGCGAGGCGCGGTGGGCCGTCGTCTCATCGTCCAATGCAGCGGGCTCGCCCAGGCAGCCCATCGACGCATCCAGATGGATTTTGCGGAATCCGGCATCGACATAGGCAGCCACCATCCTCTCGGCTTCCGCCATGGCCTCTTCTGCCGCCCGGTCTCGCCAGGGATTCGGTCCGAGATGGTCACCGCCAAGCACGATGAGGTTTTCCGGGCATCCCTCTTCATCGGCGATGCGGCGCACGAGCGTGGCAAAGTCCGCAGGCGTCATCCCGGTATAGCCGCCCAGATGATTGACCTGATTACAGGTGGCTTCAATCAGAACCGTGCTCGAATGATCACGCCCATGGCGCAGAGCCGCGCGCAGCACGATCGGATGGGCTGAGCAGGCCGAGGTGATGCCTGTGGGACGGCCCTGAGCCCTAAGGGCAGCCAGTTTACTCAGTTCTATCTGCATCAGGAACGCCTTTCCGTTGCAGCGATGAACGCATCGAGTTCCTGACGGGTGCCAGCGCCCTCCATCGGTCCACGGATCGTCACATTGCGCGCACCTGCCGCCGAACCGTAAGTGAGCGCATCCCCTGGAGACATTCCAAGACGCCGGCAGGTGAGGTACGCCCCGCCAAAGCAGTCGCCGGCGCCGGTGGGATCGACCTCCTCCACGAGAAACGCGGCAGCGTCGATGCGGTCCCCGTCCCCGCCGAAATAGGTGGCGCCTCCCGCTCCACGCTTCAGCACGATCTCCCTCACACCGATTTGAAACAGGCGGCGGATCGCCTCGGCTTCGCCTGCGACGCCGGCAGCCCGCTCAAGCTCTTCCCCTGAAGGCAGAACAAGATCGGCGGCGGCAACGAGCCTGGCAAATCGCCGCTCGGTATCCTCGTCGAGTTGCAGTTCCTTGCGGATGTTGGGATCGACCGAAAGCGTGCCGCCCCGTGCCTTCACGATGTCGACCGCCTTGTCGATCACCTCGCGCGCGCTCGGAACAGACAAAGCCGATCCCATCACATGAAGGTGGCCGGTGCGGCTGATGAGATCGCTGACGCCTTGAGACCAGCCGAAGCGCGCGGCCGCAGATCTCGCGATATTATAGACGAAGTCGCGCGAACCGTCCTTGCGGTAGCGGACGAAGGCGCTTCCGGTCGGATAGTCAGGGTCGACGGAAATGGTCGAGACATCGACGCCGTCACGTTTGAGGCGGTCGATGTTGACGCGGCCGAAATCGTCGTTTCCGACCGCTCCGACCATGGCCGCCGCTCCGCCCAGCCGGCCGCATTGCGAGATGAAGATCGCCGGCGCTCCGCTGGCAAACGGCCCGACGAGCGGCTGGGCTTCAAGGAACCCGTTTCCGACCGTCGTAGCAACGATCTCCACCAGAATCTCGCCGACGCAAACCGTGGGACCGAGATGGTCCGGAGCCAGCACTGAAGCCATTGCAATCCCGCTTTCAAAAGGTCTCGCTAAATCGTCGTTGTTCGTTGTATCGCACCGTCTTCGCCACCGAATTCCTCGTTTTCGAGGGAGAGGAAGCGCTGGTGCAGCATGCATGCCGCCCCGAAGGCGGAACCGAACTCCGCGTCGCCATCGACGACGATCTCGGGTGTCGGAAAAGGAATGTTCTGCCCCTCCGACATGTGGACCGCCACGCGGGCCGCCACCATCGGATAGAGCGACGCTACGGAACCCCCGAGCACGATCCGATCCGGATCAAGCAGACGACAGGCCTGCAGCAGCGCATAGGCAAGATGCCGCGACCAGTTTTCCGCTATGTTCACGGCATCAGGAACACGATCGCGAACGTCAGTGAGGAACTCCTGCAAATCGACGTCGGCGCGACCGGTCGCTTCCCGGTACTGCCTGATCAATACCTCGCGGCCGATCAACTGCTCGAATTTCTGCCCGGCGCTTCCCGGCACAAGGGTATGGCCGATTTCACCCGCAAGGCCGTGACCGCCACGAAACAGCTTTCCGTCGATCATGATGCCGCCGCCGACCCCGGTCTCCATGAGCAGGAAGAGCGTCACGCCGGCAACGCCGTGACGATAGCTGTCACCGATCGCGAAAGCGTTGGCGTCGTTTTCCACCGAGATCGGCACGTCGGCCGGAAAGGCGCTCCGGCCGATCTCCTTCAATGGCACCTCCCGCCAGCCGATGATCGGCGCAAGCGTGACAATTCCGTCGGGCCGGATATGCGCCGGCGCGGATATGCCAAGCCCCTTGCAGCGCTTGATCATCTCTTTCGCCATGGCACTGACGATCAGCTCGACGCCGCTTGCCACGGCCTCCTCCACCGTCGAGGACTGCGCGTGGAAGGCCAGCCTGCGACAGGCCCGGACATCGGCGGAAAGGTCCACAACAACAGCAGATATATGCTCGACGCCGATTTCGATGCCGACGAAGAATGCCGCATCCGGAACCAGTTCGAGCATGATGCCCGGCCGGCCGGCACGGGATTGCTCCAAGCGCTGCTTGCTGCTCTCCTCCGACTCCTGAACAAAGCCGCTTTCCGTCAGTTCGGCAACGATTTCTCCGGACGACGAGCGGTTCATGCCGAGCTTCCGCGCCAGATCGGCCCGGCTCAGGCGGCGATGGCTGTAGATCGTCTGCAGGGCCGCAACAATGTTGTTTTGCCTGATCCTGCGCGGTGAGCTTCCGATGGAGACGGTGTCGTTCATGTCCACTTCCCTTCAAATCGACTGCTCCAGCCTATACTTACCAAGCAGATCGGCAGAAGGATTATCAGGGGCGCGCGTTCGTGACGCGGCGGCGTTTGGCTTCTTCGTATTTCAGTTCGATATAGCGCTTGGCATGGGCCGCCAGCGGATCATTGTCGGTCCACGTATCACGCCAGATTGCGCAGGCGAGCGAAAGGCCTTCATCGACAACAGCAGTCGAAAAGCTTTCGAACACGATGTCGCGCTTGTAGTCGATATCCAGCAGCGCGTCGAAGATGAGATCGAAATTGATGACGCCGTCACCAAGATAGCCGCGGTTACTTTCACCGATGTGGAAATAACCGATCTTGTCACCGGCGAGCCGGATCGCAGCAGCCGGATTTGCCTCCTCGATATTCATGTGAAACGTGTCGAGATGCAGTCGGACATGGTCCGATCCGGTGTCTGAAATGAACTTCAAGCCCTGCGCGGCCGTATTCAAAAGGTTCGTCTCGAAGCGGTTCACGATCTCCAGGACGAGATCGACCTTCGCATCCCTCGCGATATCGGCAGTCGCGGCGATAGCGGCGACACTGTTGTCCCAGCCCTTCCTCGTCGGCTGGCGGTTGTACTTGGTGTGCGCAGAATAAAGGATCCCACCGAGCTTGTTTCCGCCGATGTCACGGACCGCACGCACGGCATCGGCCAGCGTCTGCCTGCCGGCGGATACCGCAGCGGCATCCTCGCTCGAAATATCCTTGTCGATCGGCAAGCCCATCGTCACGCCGATCTCGACATCGAGCGATTGCGCGAGCTTCGCCAGACGGTCGAGATTGAACTTCTCGGGGCGGAGATAAGCGAATTCGATTGTGCGATATCCGTGCTCGGCCGTTTTGTTAAGGGCCATTTCGAGCCCTTCCTGCGTTTGGCCGCCTGTCCATACAAATGAATGGATACCCAATCGGCGCATGGCCTTTTTCCTCCGCTGGAAGCCTTCCGTTGCGCCACAGCTATGTCATTTAGTATGGTAAAGCAACAAATAAATTTACTATTTATAATTTTGCCTTTGCGAGAAAATTCGTTGCGTTGCAGCATTTTATTTTAGGAACTTTGCATCTGTTACTTCGTTAAGAATTAGTTCCCACAAAAATCAACGACATAGCCGACATATTTGCAGGTTTAGACAACAAATATTGCATGGCCGTCCTTTTTCGTCTACACAATGGCTCGGCGAAATGATCTCGCTGCTATCTGGGAGGATTGAAATGAATTACGCTCTGAAAGCCAGCGCGCTTGCGCTGACGCTCAGTCTCGCCACCGCCGCTTCGCCGGCATGGGCAGACTTCTGGTCCGACGCCGGCGCCAAGTTCAAAGGCGTGACCTTGCACGGCGTGACCGAAAGCACGCCGCCATCCAACTACATCAAGAACGTGCTCGCGCCGGAATTCGAGAAGAAGACCGGCATCAAGGTCGAAATCGAGACGACGTCCTGGGATCAGATGTACGACAAGGCCATCAAGGACATGGAGGCCAAGACCGGCATCTACGACATGGTCTATATCGAGCAGGACATCATCTATTCATATCTGTCCCGGAATTTCCTCGTCAACATTACCCAGACGCTCAAAGATCAGGCGGATCTGAAGGCGCCGACCTACGACGACGCGAACTTCACCAGCTTTGCCGACTACTTCAAGGACAAGAAGGGCGATCTCTTTGGCGTACCGATGGAAGCCTTCCTGAAGACCTACCTCTATCGCAAGGATCTTTTCGACGATCCGAAGATCAAGGAGGCCTTCAAGAAGGAAACCGGCAAGGACCTCAAGCCGGCGACCACGCATGAAGACTACACTCAGATCGCCGAATTCTTCACCAAATACGGCAAGGATAACGGCATTGAGCTTTGGGGCACCACCGCCCAGGCCCATACGGGTCACGCCGCGTCCTGGTACGAATATTTCGAATCCATCGCGCCGACCTTTGGCGTCTACAACTGGGGCATCGACGCCAGCAACAACTACGCAGCGACGGTCGAGCATGGCGGTGCGATGAACAGCGACAAGGCGAAGGCCGCGCTGAAATACTGGCTGCACCTGCGCGACATCGCTCCGCCTGAATCGACCCAGTCGACCTGGACGGAAACCGCGACGACATTTGCCGCGGGCCGTGTCGCTCAGGGGCTGATCTACGGCGAGAACGCGGCATGGATCGCAAGTGATCCTGCGCAGTCGAAGGTGGTCGACAAGGTTGGCTTCGCTCTGCCGCCGCTCGAGCCGGGCGTCATGGAGGACGCAACGTCGGGAAAGGGTTATATCGGCTATTATGACGGCGGCGCCTTCGGCCTGCCTATTACATCCAAGAACAAGGAAGCAGCTCTGCTGTTCCTCGAWTTCATGGGTCAGAACGACGTGCAGCCCGACTGGGCCATCGCCGCGCCGCGCATCACCAACAAAGCGACCTTCGACGATCCGAAGGTCAAGGCGATGGACGTCAAGCTCGGCGGCTTCTACACGATGCTGAAGGACGAGGGCAAGCTGTTCGCCGGCGCTCCCCCGTACCCGTTCCACGCTCAGGTGCGTGAAGCGACCACGCCGATCTTCTTCGACATCCTGACCGGCAAGATTGCGCCCGACGAAGGGCTCGACCAGATGGCCGCCAAGACGGAAGAAGAGCTTACGTCGCTCGGCTATCGCAAATAAATCATCCTCCCCACCTTGGCGGGTCGTCTTCGCACGGCGACTCGCCTCTTTCCCGGCTCGATAGGCCCCCAAGGGTGCCAAAGAGGATGAGGCAATGCATTCACAAAAGCTTGGATGGCTGTTGCTGTCACCGACGATCCTGATCCTCGGGCTCTTCGGCATCTTTCCTTTCATCTACGTCGTCTGGGTCTCGTTTCACCAGTGGAACCCTTTCGCCGCTAATCCACTGATGGTCTTCAACTGGGCATCGAATTATCGAACCCTCGTCTTCGACCCACAATTCCTGGCCTCTCTTGGCATCACCATTGCATTCGTCTTTTTCGCGGTCGTGTCCGAACTCGTGCTCGGATACGTGCTCGCGCAGGCGCTGATGAAAGACTTTCCGGGAAAAGCCTTCTTCCGCACCATCCATACCCTTCCTCTGATCATGGCACCCATCATCGTCGGGTCTGTGTGGAAGCTGATGACGACGCCGTCGATCGGCATCATCCCCTATCTCCTGCGAAGCTGGTTCGGATACGACCTGAACATCGGCCAAAGCGCCACCGCGGCCTTCGTCATCACCATCATCATGGACGTCTGGCACTGGACGCCGCTGGTCACCCTCTCTCTGATCGCCGCACTGGTCTCGCTTCCGCCTGACCCCTTCGAACAGGCTCAGATCGATGGCGCCGGCAAGAGCCAGATCTTCTGGCACATCACGCTCCCGCTGATCCGCCCTGCCCTCCTGGCCACGGTGTTCATCAGGCTCATGGACGCGCTGCGCACAGTCGACGAAGTCCTGATGCTGACCGGCGGCGGTCCGGGGTCGGCGACGCGCTACCTCGGTGTCCACATCTTCAAGGAAGTCTTCCCCAAGACCAACTACGGCTACGGTTCGGCGATCTCCGTCGTCGTACTCTACCTCACCATCGTCGTCTGCTGGCTGCTCTATGTCGGCCTGATTGCTCCCCGCGCGAAGAGAGGCTGAGGCGATGAACCGACATAATCCCTGGCTTTCGGTTCTCATGTGGACGCTGATAAGCTTCGCAACCCTTTTTCCGATCTACTGGCTCTTCGTCATATCGGTAAAGCAGCCCTTCGACCTGTTCTCGACGCCCGATGTCGTGCTTCGGAGCTTCTTCTGGAAAAACTATCAGGACGTGCTGACGAACGAGACCTTGCGGCGATACATGCTCAACTCGCTGATCATCTCGTCAGGCAACGCGATCCTGGTGACGACCCTCGGCTTTCTTGCCTGCTACGCGCTGACGCGCTTCGATCTTGCGGGCAAGGAGAGCATCTTCTTCTGGACGATCACCAACCGCATGGCGCCACCGGCAGTCTTCCTGCTGCCGCTCTTCCTGCTCCTAACGCAGGTCTACAGGATCGGCGACTTCACGCTGGCGGATTCCCGCCTGGGTATGATCCTTGTCTACTGCTCCTTCAACCTTCCCTTCGCCATCTGGACTCTGCGTCCGACGGTGGAGAGCATTCCGAAGGAACTGGATGAGGCTGCCTATATGGACGGCGCAAGTCCCTGGATGGTCCTCTACGACATCGTCTTTCCCTTGGCGCGACCGGGACTTGCAGTGACACTCATCCTCACCTGGGTCTTCGCGTGGAACGAATATCTGCTTGCCGCCACACTCACCAACTTCAACGCCCGCACGCTGACAACCGGCCTGTCGGAATACGTGACGACGACAGGGACGGCCTGGGGCATCATGGCTGCGATCTCCATGCTGACATTGATCCCGGCGCTCATCGTCTTTTCGGTGGTGCAGCGTCACATCGTTGCCGGCCTGACCTTCGGCGCAGTGAAAGGATAGCAAGATGGCTTCGGATACTCGAAACAACGAAAAACAGCCGGGCTTCCTGCCGATCGAGACGAACTGGTTCGACCGGCTGTTCATCTCGGTCGTGATCTGGGTCGCGCTCTCCCTGCTCTGGATGCGGTTCATCGAACCGTTCGGGCTCTCGGTGTGGTTTGCGGCGGCTATCTCCGCCGTACTCGGCGCCTACATCGTCTGGAAGGGGTGAGCCGGTGAGCTTTGTCAACAACATCAAGACGCAAGCCGTGCTGGATTAGGGAGAAGAGACATTGGCAAACGTACAGGTCAGCGACGTCACCAAGAGGTATGGCGCTCTTCAGGTCATGCACGGCGTCAGCGTCGACATAGAAGATGGCGAGTTCGTCGTGCTGGTCGGCCCCTCCGGCTGCGGCAAGTCCACGCTGCTGCGCATGATCGCCGGTCTGGAGACTGTCAGCAGCGGCGATATCCGCATCGGCGGCCGCGTGGTGACCAATGCTCCGCCGAAGGAGCGCGATATCGCCATGGTCTTCCAAAGCTATGCGCTATACCCCCACAAGACGGTCGCCGAGAACATGGGCTTTCCGCTGAAGATGGCGAAACGACCGAAGTCGGAGATCGACGAAAAGGTCGGCAGGGCAGCTGCGATCCTCGATCTGACGCGCTATCTCGACCGTTACCCGAAACAGCTGTCGGGCGGACAGCGGCAACGCGTTGCCATGGGCCGAGCCATCGTCCGCGACCCGCAGGTCTTCCTGTTTGACGAGCCGCTGTCGAACCTCGATGCCAAGCTTCGCGTTACCATGCGCGTCGAAATCAAGGAACTGCACCAGCGGCTGAAGACGACCACCGTGTATGTTACGCATGACCAGATCGAGGCGATGACGATGGCCAACAAGATCGTCGTCATGCGCGACGGAAGGGTGGAGCAGGTCGGCAAACCGCTTGATCTCTACGACTTCCCTGCAAACCTCTTCGTCGCCGGCTTCATCGGCAGCCCGTCGATGAACTTTCTCCAGGGCAAGATCGCAACCCGGGACGGAAAGCAGGTTGTCATCACCGATCAGGGTGTCACCCTTCCCGTAGACCGCGTGAATGCAGAGGAAGGCAAGGCCGTGACCTACGGTATTCGCCCGGAACACATAACCATTGGCGATGACGGTATTCCGGTGGAAGTGTCGGTGTATGAGCCGACAGGTTCCGAAACACTGATCTTCGGCCGTGTCGGCGGAGTGCCGATCGATGCGCTGATCCGTGAGCGCATTGAGGTCGAACCCGGCCGGACGCTGTATTTTCATATTGATCCGCGACGGGTTCACGTCTTTGATCAGGCAACAGGACAGCGATTGTAAGGCGAGGAACAAATGAATTTCGAAGGCAAAAAAGTGATCGTCACCGGTGCCGGCAAGGGCATCGGTCGCGTTGTCGCAGAGATACTGGTCAAGCGTGGGGCCAAGGTTACGGCACTCACCAGAAGTGCTGACGATGTCGTTTCCCTACGTAAGGACCTTGGTTGCGGGGCCCTTCAGGTTGACCTTGCCGACGCAAAGGCGACGCGAGAAGCCGCGCGCGCCGCACTTCCGGCAGATTTCCTTATCAACTGCGCTGGAACGACCGAACTGCAGCCCTTTCTCGAAACCACGGTCGAAGCCTTTGACCACCTGATTGCCGTCAACACGCGCGCCCCGATGATCGTTGCGCAGGAATATGCACGGTCCTTGATCGAAGACGGCCGCCACGGCGCCATCGTCAATGTATCCTCCGTTGCCGCTTTCGTCGGCATCCCGGATCATGCAGCCTATTGCGCTTCGAAGGGCGGCCTGGACGGCCTGACGCGCGTCATGGCGAAGGAACTGGCACCGCAAGGCATCCGGGTAAACGGCGTGCATCCGACGGTGACGCTGACGCCGATGGCGATCAAGGCCTGGGGCGATCCGGAGAAGGCCGCCGGAATGCAAAAGCGCATCCCGGTCGGCCGGTTCGCAGAACCCGAGGACGTGGCAGAGGTGATCCTCTTCCTGCTCTCCGACGAAGCCGCGATGGTCAACGGCATCTCCATGCCTATCGATGGCGGCTACATGATCGCGTGAGACCGTATTGCCCGGCCGAACGCGAACTGTGCGATGAAAAGCGCGGGACTTCTGACGATACGCATATGCGAACCCCGTTGGGGCCGGGACGGATCAGCCGCCGGAAGCAATCTTCCTGGCGGCGTTGATCTGTTTGCGGGCACCGGATCGTAAGTGCGCGGTTTCCGCTCCAGCGATGACGAAGGCAAAGCCGAATTTCAGAAGTTCACCGGCACGCTCACCGTCATTGGCAAAAGCACAAGCAAACTTGCCATGTGCACGGCAACGGGCAACGGCATGTTGCATGGCGCTGTCGATCTCGGCGGCATTCGGCGCCACCTGATCCCCGTTCGATAGAGCAATGGAGAGATCCGACGGGCCGACAAAGATGCCATCGATGCCAGGCACGCCAAGGATATCATCGATAGCTTCGAGCGCTGCGCGTGTCTCGATCATGGCGATTGCCACCGTCAGATCATTGGCGTTCCTGAGATAGTCGTCACCCGAAAGGCCGGTATGGTTGAGGGCCAGCGAAGGACCCCAGCTGCGCTCGCCGACCGGCGGGTATTTGGTAGACCTGACGAAGGCCCTCGCATCCTCGGCCGAATTGATCATCGGCGCGATGACACCTGAAGCTCCGGCATCGAGCAGACGCGAGGCAGAGGCGAAATCGCCGACCGGAATGCGGGCAAGCGCCGGCTTGCCGGTCACACGCACATGGCCGACAGCGGCAGCTGCAGACGGCAGGTCCCACATGCCGTGCTGCATATCGAGTACAACAGCATCAAAGGCTTCCTGGGCCAGATGATTGACCAGCAGCGGATCTGGAATGCCCACCCAAGCGGAGATCATCGCGCTTTCAGGGTTCCGGATCCGGGCTGAAAAGCCGTCGATGTCAGCTGCACTCATGGCATTCTCCTCAGTTCAACAAGCCACCAATGGCCATGTATTTGACCTCGAGAAACTCTTCGATGCCGTATTTCGAACCTTCGCGGCCGATGCCGGATTGCTTCACGCCGCCGAAAGGAGCGACCGCCGTCGAAATGAGTCCCTCGTTGATACCGACAATGCCGAATTCGAGAGCCTMGGCAACCCGGAAGATGCGGCCGACGTCACGGGCATAGAAATAAGCAGCGAGACCGAAGGGCGTATCGTTCGCCATTTCGATTGCCTCTTCCTCTGACTTGAAGCGGAAAAGTGGGGCAACCGGACCGAACGTCTCGTCCGAGAAGATTTCCGCCTCGCGGGAGACATCCGAGAGAATGGTGGGCAGATAGAAGTTGCCGCCGCGCTCATCACGCTTGCCGCCGGAAACGATTTTGGCGCCGCGCTTGACGGCATCCCCGACATGCGTCTCGACCTTTTTGACCGCAGCTTCATCGATCAACGGGCCGAGAGTGACGCCCTCCTCCATGCCGTCGCCGAGCTTCAGTTTGGCAACGGCGGCTGCAAGCTTTTCGGCAAAGGCATCATGTACCTTGTCCTGTACGAGAATGCGGTTGGCGCAGACGCAGGTCTGCCCCGTATTGCGGAACTTGGAGCCCATGGCACCCTTGACCGCCTCGTCGAGATCGGCATCGTCGAAGACGATGAAGGGCGCGTTGCCGCCAAGTTCCATACTGGTCTTCTTGATGGTCGGCGCACATTCGGCAAGCAGCTTGGCGCCGACCGCCGTGCTGCCGGTGAAGGTGAGCTTGCGCACCTTCGGACTGCCGGTAATCGCAGGGCCGGTTTCAGACGAGGGGCCGGTGATGACGTTGCAGACGCCGGCCGGAAAGCCGGCTTCTTCCGCCATGACGGCCAGCGCCAGCGCCGAATAGGGCGTCTGGCTCGCCGGACGGATGATGCCGGTGCAGCCTGCCGCCCAACCGGGCCCGGCCTTGCGGGTGATCATTGCCGAGGGGAAATTCCAGGGGGTGATCGCCGCAAAGACGCCGATCGGCTGCTTCTGCACAATCAGGCGTCGGCCGGCAACCGGCGATGGGATCGTGTCGCCATAGATGCGCCTCGCCTCCTCGGCGAACCACTCGATAAAGCTCGCGGAATAGACGACCTCGCCACGGCTTTCGGAAAGCGGCTTGCCCTGCTCGATCGTCATGATCGCCGCGAGATCCTCGATATTCTCGTGCATCAGCTCGGCGAGCTTCCAGAGATAATTGGCGCGCTGCTCAGCGGTCAGCGCCGCCCATGCCTTCTGCGCTTTATAGGCAGCGTCGATCGCGCGGTTCGTCTCGACGGCGCTCATGGCCGGTACGGTGCCGATCACCTCGCCGGTCGCGGGATTGGTGACATCGTAAGTGCGGCCGCTATCGGCCTGCACCCATTGGCCGTCAATATAATTCGCTTCGCGAAAAAGCTCCGAGCGGCGGAGCTTGTAGCCCGAAAGTCTATTGCTCATGACTGGATACCTTCCATGAAACGCGGCCGCCAGGGATCAGGCGGCCGGAATATTTTCGTCATCAGGGGCGAAGTTCGATCCCCGCAACGCTTCGCAAACGGCGCGGGTCACATCCGCCGTGGTTGCCTTGCCACCAAGATCTGGTGTGAGAATGCCGGCTGCACAGACCTGTTCCACTGCCGAAATCAGTATCTTTGCCGCAGTCACCTCGCCAAGGTGTTCCAGCATCAGCGATGCTGTCCAAAAACTTCCGACGGGGTTGGCGATACCTTTGCCGGTGATATCGAAAGCCGAACCATGGATCGGCTCGAACATCGAGGGGAACCGGCGCTCCGGATCGACATTGCCAGTTGGCGCGATGCCGAGCGAGCCGGCGAGCGCGGCCGCCAGATCAGACAGGATATCGGCATGCAGGTTGGTTGCAACGACCGTGTCGATACTCTTCGGTTTTGCGACCATGCGGAAGGTCATCGCGTCGACCAGTTCCTTGTCCCAGGTCACATCTGGGAAATCCTTGCCGACCTCAGCTGCAATCTCGTCCCACAGCACGAGACCATAACGCTGGGCATTGGACTTGGTGACGACGGTCAAGAGCTTGCGCGGCCGCTTCTGCGCCTCGCGGAAGGCAAAGCGCATGATGCGCTCGACCCCACGGCGCGTGAAGATCGAGGTCTCGGTCGCCACTTCCTCGGGCAGGCCGACATGGGCGYGGCCGCCATGGCCGGAATATTCGCCCTCGGAATTTTCGCGCACGATCAGCCAGTCGAGATCGCCTTCCTCGACACCCCTCAGCGGGCTCTTCACGCCGGGGAAGATGCGGGTCGGGCGGATATTGGCGTACTGGTCGAGACGCTGGCAGATCGGCAGGCGAAGGCCCCAAAGCGTCACATGATCGGGCACGTCAGGCGCGCCGACAGCGCCGAAATAGATGGCATCGGCTTGCTTGAGCAGAGACAGGGCGTTGTCCGGCATGAAGGCACCGGTCTTGCGATAGCGCTCGCTGCCCCAGTCATAGGGCTCGATGTCGAGCGCGAAGGTGCCACTGCGGGCGGCCAGTACGTCGAGCGCTTCGAGGCCGGCGGCGATGACTTCGGGGCCGATGCCGTCGCCCGGAACGGAAGCGATGCGGTAGCGGCGGAGCGGGGTATTGGTATTGGCGTTCATGATATCCCCACTAATCGTCAGATGAGGCCGCCATTGAGCAGCAGTATCTGCCTGCTAATCATGCGGCTGTCGTCGCAGGCAAGAAACAGGCAGGCATCGGCCAAATCCTAGACCTTGATCTCCTCGGGAATGCATTGCAGCTTCACTCCGTCGGCGATCCTGCTTTCATGGCTGTTGAGTTCTTGCACAGGCTGCCAAGATTCCCAACAATATTGTTGCGATATCCGCTGCCCGCGTATAGGGCGCAAAGACATGGTGGAAACATGCGACAGGAGACAGCGTGGATCAAATCGAGACGCAGGATGACACCTCATCCTTAGCCCGCATCGAGCGGATCGTGCGCAGCCTTGAGGAAGAAATCGTGCTCGGGCGGCTGAGGCCGCGCGAGCGTCTGCTCGAGGAGGAACTGGCCAAGCATTTCGATGCCAAGCGCCATGTGATCCGTGCCGCACTCGCCGAACTGGARACGATGGGCATCATCGTGCGCCAGCCCAACAAGGGTGCGGCAGTGCGCGATTTCTCCCCACTCGAGGTCGAACAGATCTACGACGTTCGGCTGCTTCTCGAAGGCCACGCCGCCTTGATCATGCCGCTGCCGGCCGCCCCTGAGGTGCTGGAAAAACTTCGTGTGATCCAAGCCCGCCACAGCAAGGCCGTTGACGACCACGAGCCGCGCGTGGTTTTTCGCGCCAATCTGGAATTCCACCGGGTGCTCTTCGGCGCCTGCGGCAATCCCTATCTCGCCGAGCAGATCGATGCGCTGGCCTCACGCGCCCATGCGATCCGCTTTCACGCGATCGTCGATGAAAGCCTGGTCAACCGCGCCCGCGAGGAGCACGGTCTGATGATCGACTATATGGAAAAAGGCGATCGAGAAAAGCTCATCGAGATCGTTGGCCATCATATCCTACCGTCGAAGGAAGCCTACCTACGGCTGGCGAGCACGCAATGGGCGCATCCGTTCCGCTAAACCTCACTCAATGCAGCCCGCCGACGCCGAGCAGCCGTTCCACGGCATCGTGATCCGCCGTTAGTTCCGACGGCGTGCCGGTCCAGGCGAGCCGGCCGCGTTCAAGAATGATAACGCGATCGGCAAAATCAAGCGCGCTCTGGATACGTTGCTCGACAAGCAGGATGGTTACATCGCCAGCCTTGGCGAGTTCGCCAAAAGCCGCCATCAGTTCCTCGCAGATGACAGGCGCCAGCCCCTCCAACGGTTCATCAAGCAAAAGTACGGACGGGCGACCGAGAATGGTGCGAGCCGTCGAGAGCATCTGCTGCTCCCCGCCGGAGAGCTGATTGCCGAGGTTCCTGCGCCTTTCCTTCAGCCTCGGGAACATCGCATAGGCTTCTTCCAGCGCCGTCTTCGGGCGCCCCTTCAGACCGACGAACAGGTTTTCCTCTACAGTCAGCGTCGGGAAGACGCAGCGTGCCTGGGGTACATAGCCGAGGCCGCGCTGGGCGCGCGTGGCACTCGGCACATCTGTGAGATCGGTTTCGCCGAGCCTGATGCGCCCGCCATATCGTTTCGTCTGGCCGGCCAGCGTTGCAAGCAGCGTCGTCTTGCCCATGCCATTTCGACCAAGAATGGCGAGACGGCAGCCTGATGGCGCCGAGAAGGACACGCCTTCCAGCACCTTGGTCGGACCGTAGCCGGCGGAGAGGTTTTCAACATCAAGCGACATGGCTGGCATTGGCATAGCTCCCCAAATAGGCCTCACGGACACGGGCGTCCTTCGTCACCTCGGACGGTGAGCCGTCAAAAATGATCGCGCCGGCCGCCAGCACGATGACCCGCTTGGCGAAACGGAAGACGAGGTCCATGTCGTGCTCGATCATCAGCACGGCGAGATCGGCTGGAAGATCGGCAAGCGCCTGTTCGATACGGCCGGTATCGCTTTGCGGCACGCCGGCCGCCGGCTCATCGAGCAGCAACACCTTCGGCTTGAGCGCAAGCGCCAGCGCGATTTCCAACAGCCGCTGCTGGCCATAGGCGATCTCGGCGACCTTGCGATGCATCAGCGGTCCGAGGCCGAGCTTGTCCAGCAGCTCATCGACCTCTGCCATGACATCAGGCATGGCCAAAAAATTGCCAATGAGGCGACCGGTTCGTCCTTTCCGGCGCAGGACAGCAAGCGCGACATGTTCGGATGGAGTCATATCCTGGAACAAGCGCGTGACCTGGAACGAGCGAACGAGCCCACGCCTCACGCGACCGATGGCGTCCACTCTCGTCACCACCTCACCTGCAAGCCGCACCTCGCCGGAGTCGGGCGGCAGATTGCCGGTAACCAGATTGACGAAGGTCGTCTTGCCGGCGCCGTTCGGGCCGATCAGGGCGATGCGATCGCCTGATGACATGGAAAGCGACACGTCATTGGTCACAGCCAGACCGCCGAAGGCTTTCTTCAGATGGGCGACTTCGAAAACGACGCTCATGAGCGTGGCTCCTTGCTGCGGGCAATCAAGGTTGCAGCCGTGCCATAAAGGCCCTTCGGTGCGAAAAGCACGACCGCTATCAACAGGGCGCCGATCATCGTCAACCAGTGAAAGGGATTGGCCGCGGAAACATAGTCTTCGAACAGCATGAAGATGACAGTGCCTGACAGCGCACCGAAGAGCGACCCCGTGCCGCCCAGCACCAGCATGACCAGCGCTTCTGCCGATTGCGTAAAGGACAGGCTGTCGAGGCCGACGACCTGGGTGGAGATCGCGTTCAAGGCACCGCCGACACCGGCGACAGCACCCGAGAGCACATACATCTTTGCAAGGGCCGCCTTCGGCGATGCGCCGATGGCACGGATGCGCAACGGATCCTCCTTGATGCCGCGGCAAAGCATGCCGAAGGGCGAGCGCACGAGAAGCCGCAGCAGCATGAAGACGATCAAGAGCAGAGCGACACCGAAGCCGTAGGCAGTGCGGCCATAGAGATCGAATTCGAACATGCCGAAGATCGGATCGGGCGAAATGCCGGATAGGCCGTCGCTGCCACCGGTCCAGGACGACGCCTTGTTGGCGAATTCATGGAAGAGGTTGATCAGCGCAATCGACAGGACGAGTTGCGGCAAGCCCTGAGCACGAAGGATGACGGCGCCGCAGATGAGGCCTGCGATCGCTCCGCCCAAAATGCCGGCGACCGTCATCAACAGCGGATCGTTGATGCCGTAATGGGCCGAAAGAATGCCGGCCGCATAGGCACCAGAGCCGAAGAGCGCAGCATGGCCGAGGGTCGCAATACCGGCATAGCCGGTGACGAGATCGAGCGACAGCACCAGGAGGGCGATGCCGATAATGCGCGTCAGCAGCGCAAGATTGTCCGGAAAGGCGAAGTATCCAATGACAGCGGCAACAATGATAACGGCAAGACCGGCAAGATCGCGGCTGAGCGCACTGCGCCGGCGCTGGATCAGGATTTCCTTGTCGTGCATGGCGAGCGTCATTTCGCCCTCCCGGCAAGGCCGCGGGGAAAGACGCAGATGATGGCGATGACAGCGAGATAGAAGAAGAATTCGCCGAATTCCGGCATGAGATAACGTCCTGTCGTATCGATCGCCCCGAGCAGCAGGCAGGCGATCAGCGCGCCGGGGATAGAGCCCGCACCACCGACCGAGACGACGACGAGGAACGTCACCATGTAGCGCAGCGCATAATAGGGCTCGACCGGCAGAAGCTCGGCACCGACGACACCGCCGAGCGCGGCGAGGCCAACAGCAACACCGAAGCTGACGGCATAGATGATCTCGGTGCGCACGCCGAGGGCGGCCGCCATGGGCGCATTATCGACCGAGGCGCGCAGCTTCACACCGAAGCTTGTCCGGTCGATCACGAACCAGAGGCCGAGGGCGACAGCCAGACCACAGACGATGGCAAAGAGCCGGTGAACGGGAATGGTGCGGAAGCCGAGATCGGCTGATCCCTGCAAAGCCTCGGCAAGCGGAATGGTCTTCAGCGTCGGCCCCATGAGATAGTTGGCAATGCCGATGACACAGAAGGTGATGCCGATCGTCATCAGCACCTGCGTCAGTTCCGGCGCGCCATAGATGCGCCGATAGAGGAAACGCTCGATCGGAATGGCGATGAGAATGGTCACGGCAACTGCAGTGATGATTGCGACCGCATAACCGAGCCCCAGATCGCGGGCGACGTAGGAAGCCACATAGCCGCCGATCATCGCGAAGGCGCCATGCGCCAGGTTGACGACGCGCATCAGCCCCATCGTCACCGAAAGGCCGATCGATATGACGAAAAGCACCATGCCATAGGCAAATGCATCCACGGCTATGCTGAAGACTGTCTGCATGGAACTACCCTGCGTTAATGCGGCGGACCCTGCCGGAAGCCGGCGGAAGATCTCTGCCGGGTCCGTCGCATGTCTCTTTCGAAAAGAGTGACCTTTACTTTGCGGCCGCAAGGCCCGGATCACCCTGCTTTTCGAAGGTCTGGACTTCCTTATTGATGTAAGTCCCATCATCGGTCTTGGCGACTTCGCGCAGATAGATGTTCTGCGTGATGTGGCGGCTTTCCGGATCGATGGAAACCGGGCCGCGCGGGCTTACCCAGGAGAGGCCCTTCACCGCATCGACGGCCTTCTGCGCATCCTGCTTGCCGTCTGTCGCCTCGATCATCTTGTAGATGACATACATGCCGTCATAAGCACTGACGGCCGGGAAGGAGAGCTCCGCCTTGTTGCCGATCGCCTTGGAGGCCGCTTCGACGAACGTCATGTTTTCCGGCGAGCCGTGCGACACCGCGTAGTGGAAGGTCGTCTGGATGCCGAGGGCCGCATCGCCGAGCGCTGGCAGGTCGGATTCCTGCGTCAGGTCGCCGGGCGCAAAGAACTTGACGCCGGCAGCCTTGAGGCCGTTTTCATTGTAAGCCTTGACGAAGCCAAGCGTCGTCGGACCCGACGGCAGGAAGGCGAAAACGCCCTGTGCGCCGGAATCCTTGATGCGCTGCATGATCGGGCTGAAGTCATTGGTCGCGAGCGGCATGCGGATCGCCTCAACCACCTGCCCGCCAGCCTTCTCAAAGCCCGCCTTGAAGGCGTTTTCGGCATCGATGCCCGGACCGTAATCGCTGACGACGGAGATCACCTTCTTGACGCCAGCATCAAAGGCGACCTTGGCGATCGGCGTCGAGGTCTGCCAGGTGGTGAAGGATGTGCGCACGACAAGCGGGCTTTTGGTGACGATCGCCGAGGTGGCGGCGTTCATGATGACCATCGGCACGTTGCCCTGCTTCAGGATCGGCGTCACTGCCATCGCATCTGGCGTGAAGTAGAAGCCAGCGAGATACTGCACCTTTTCCTTGACGATCAGTTCCTGCGCCAGCGCCTTGGACTGGGCCGGATCGGCCTGCGGCACGTCCCGGTAGACGATTTCGACCGTGTCATTGCCGACCTTGTTGCCGTTCAGCGCCATATAGGCATCGATACCGGCTTTGAAATTCTTGCCCTGGAGGGCAAACGGACCGGAAAACGGCCCGATTACGCCGACCTTGATCGTGTCGGCATACGCGGTCCCGCCAAGGACCATAGCCGCGACGGCAGCGATAACCAGCTTTTTCATTGTTGAAGTTCCTCCCTTTGTCAAAGGTGCCGCCCTCTATGGTATCGGCACCGGTCTTAAATCATCCCGTCAGAACGGCAATCCGACGTAGTTTTCCGCAAGTGCCGTCGAAGCGGCGCGGGAATGCGTGAGATAGTCGAGTTCGGCCTCCTGGATCTTCTGGTCGAAATCGCCGGTATCCGGGAAACGATGCATCATCGTCGTCATCCACCAGGAAAAACGCACCGCCTTCCAGACCCGTGCAAGCGCTTTCTGCGAGTAGGCGTCGATGCCGGCGCTCGAGCGAGCGTCATAGAATTCCCTCAAGCCTTCGAACAGATAATGCACGTCGCTCGCGGCAAGGTTCAGCCCCTTGGCACCGGTCGGCGGCACGATATGGGCAGCATCGCCGACAAGGAACAGTCGGTCGAAGCGCATGGGTTCGGCCACGAAGGAGCGCAGCGGCGCGATCGACTTTTCGAAGGACGGCGCAGTCTTCAGCGCTTGGGCATGATGGGTCGGCAGGCGGCGGCGCAATTCGTCCCAGAAGCGGTCGTCGCTCCAGTCCTCGACCTTCTCATCGAGGGAACACTGGATGTAATAGCGGCTGCGGGTCGCTGACCGCATGGAACAGAGCGCAAAGCCGCGCGGGTGATTGGCATAGATGAGCTCGTGATTGACAGGGGCGACATCGGCAAGCAGGCCAAGCCAGCCGAAGGGATAAACTTTCTCGAAGGTCCTGATCGCCTTTTCCGGAACCGCCTTGCGGCTCGCCCCGTGAAAACCGTCGCAGCCGGCGATGAAATCGCAGTCGATACGATGGGTGACGCCATCCTTCTCATAGGTCACGTAAGGCGAGCTGTCGAAGTCGTGCGGCGTTGCATTGGCAGCGTCATAGACCGTCAGGGCGCCGCTTGCCTCGCGCGTAACCATCAGGTCGCGCGTTACCTCGGTCTGGCCGTAGACGGTGACGCGCTTGCCGCCGGTGAGTTCGTAAAGGTCGATGCGGTGATCGCGCCCGTCAAATGCCAATGAAAAGCCGTCGTGCGGCAGGCCTTCGGCATGCAGACGGGAAGCCGATCGCGCCTCATCCAGGAGGCCGACAGTGCCCTCTTCCAGCACACCGGCGCGAACGCGGCCGAGAATGTAGTCCTTGCCCACCCGATCGAGAATGACATTATCGATGCCGGCTTCCGTCAGAAGCTGGCCGAGCAGCAGACCCGAAGGTCCCGAGCCGATGATGGTGATCTGGGTGCGCAATTGCTTCCTCCCTGCAATTTTGCGTTTTGACAATTCTGCCGCGTCGCGCCCGAAGCAACAATGGACTTTCCCACCTAAAAATTGCACAAATCGAACATTAGAATGGAAGGAAACTCATGATGAGGCATGTGCCGACCTATGAGCTCTATGGGGAAACATCAGGCAATGAACCCGATTTTTGGCTGCATTGCGAAACGATTCCCTCACGCAGCAGCCTGCACCATTGGGAGATCAAGCTGCACCGGCATGCAAGTTTCTTTCAGATATTGTACATCGATGCCGGCGCCGGCGATGCAGTCTTCGGAGAGCGGAGCCACGCGATCCAGCCACCGGCAGTCGTCACGGTTCCTCCAGGCCTAGACCACGGCTTTCGTTTCTCGCGGGATATCGACGGCCTCGTCATCACAATGCTGAGCGCCAATCTCAGCCATCTTCCGGGCGACCGCAGCAGGCTCGGCGAGTGGCTTGCTGTGCCGCACCTCACCCCGCTCGATCCGGAAGATCCCGACGCCGCCTATCTCATGCAGAGCCTCAAGCGGCTGGGCGAAGAATATCGCAACAATCGCAGCGGCCGCAGTGAGCTTCTCGCCTCCTATGTCGATATCGCGCTCAGACTGACGGTGAGGATTTCCTACCAGGAGGATGCCAGCCAGTTCCCGGCAGATGAAAACGAGCGGCGGATGGAGCAATTGAATGGCCTCATCCAGCAGCACTTCCGCTCCCACAAGCCGGCTTCCTTCTACGCCAGGGAAGTCGGCGTTTCACCGACGCACCTCAACCGCATCGTCCGCTCGATGACGGGAAGGACGGCCCACGAGCTGATCGCCAGCAAGCTCATCGACGAGGCCAAACGTGAACTCGTCTTCACACTCGCGAGCATGCAGGAGGTCAGCTATCGGCTGGGCTTTGCCGACCCGGCCTATTTCTCCCGCTTTTTCCTCAAACATGCGGGCGAGACGCCCAAGGATTGGCGCAAGCGGGAAAAGAACAGGCTTGAACGAGCCTAAGCCGTGCGGCGCGCCGGCGCGTCCTGCAGGAATTCCTCGATGAAGCGCTTCTGCAGGAGAATGCCATCCCACTCGTCCGCAAAGAACGGCGAGTCATAGATCAGCGTGTAGGGTCCTGCATAACCGGCCTTCTCGCACATCTCCAGGCAATGGCGATAATCTGCAGCATCGATGCCGGAAGCATCATAGTTGGCTTTGGCATGGCAGATTTCCGCACGCCGCATGATATCCGCAAGGCCTTCGTATTTTCCGGGTGCCGCCCAATTTCCGAGGTCACCATTCAGACCCACCTTGCCGCCGATCTCGTCCAGCAGCCAGTTCATTTCCTTCGGCGACGGCAAAAGGGCAAACCAGTTTTCGGTAACGACGCGCACGCCGCTTCCCTCCGCCTGTCCCGCCAGCCATTTCAGATGCTGCGCGGAGCGCGCAAGGTTTTCCTCAACAGGCGCCTGCTTGCCGGCGATAACGCGGATGCGCTCGGCACCGAGAGCCTTTGCGATACCGATCCAGCCGGCAATCCAGTCTATGTCGCGTTCCGCCGTCTCGGCGTTGCTGGGATCGCCGTCTTCGACCAGCAGCGTCTGGAAAAGAATTTCGGACGCCTTCAGCGCATCGCGCATTTCACCAAGGTAGGAGGCGTCAAGGCTCGGCAAATGGAAGGAGCAGACCTCCAGCCGGCCAAGCCCACGCTCGGCGAGCATGCGCGGCACTTCGAGCAGGCTGACCGTGGCCGGCCCGTAAGGCTCCTGGCGCGCCGCGCTTTTCTGCGGATCGGGGCTATAGCGGTAGGTTGCACCCAGCATCCGGTGAAGCGACCACGTGGACACCGCAAACCGGCCGTTCTGCAAAGCCTGCATCTTTCATCTCCTCCCATTTCCTCGGGAGGACATTGGCAAGAATGGCGGGCGGCATCRAGCCCGCAATCACCTAGATCCGGTCATCGCGGATGACCGCTTCGGCCGAAAGCGAAACGGCAAGCAGCGCTTCGTCACGGTTTGCCGGTGCCGACAACAGGAAACCGACCGGCATATCCGCCTCGCCGCGGCCGCAGGGAATGGAGACGCCGCACCAGTCCAGGAAATTACCGAGCGCAGTATTGCGTAGCGTCTTGCCGTTCGTCGCAATGAAAAGCTCATCGTCGCGCTCCAGCGCTGCGATCGGCGGCGCCACATGGGCGACCGAAGGAAAGGCGATCAAGCGGTTACCGACCAACCGTTCGACATCGGCGATCAGCCGGGCACGCGCAGCAAGAATGGTGATATAGTCAGGCATGCTGGTTTTCTCGCCCAGGCGCGTGCGCATGACGACGCGATGGTCCATGCGTGCGGCCTCCTGTCCCGCCAGCCGTTCGCGATGGAGAGCGAAAGCTTCCGCAGTGACGAGAGCACCATATTTTGCCATCAGTGCCAGGATCTCATCGAAAGCCGGGATTTCGACCGGACTGATATGGGCACCTGCGGCACGCAGGCGCGCGACACCACCTTCAAAGGCTTCGGCCACGCCGGAACCCAGGCCGTCGAACACGACATTCCCGGGGATGACGATCTCCACGCCCCGCAGGGGCTGCCGAGTGATGGCGGACGCCGTCAGTCCGCGCATGGCAGCGTCGATCCAGACGGCGTCCTGCACGGACCGGCAGAGGGGGCCAAGCGAGTCGAGGCTCGTCGAAAGCGGGTAGACGCCTTCCATGGCATAGCGCCGGCGGGTGGCCTTGTAGCCGACAATACCGTTCAGGGCGGCCGGAATACGCACCGAGCCGCCGGTATCCGTGCCCATTGCAACCGGCACCAGGCCTGCGGCAACAGCCACGCCGGCGCCGGAGGACGAACCGCCGGGGATACGTGGCTCATCCTTGCTGGAGGGATTTTCCGGCGTGCCGTAATGCGGATTGATGCCGAGGCCGGAAAAGGCGAATTCGCTCATATTGGTGCGGCCGATGGCCACCATCCCGGCATTCTTCAAGGTCGTGACGATGACGGCATCCTGTTTGGCAGGCGCATTACCCGCCAGAACAACCGAACCCGCCGTGGTTGCCATGCCCTCAATGTCGAAGAGATCCTTCCAGGCGATTGGAATGCCGTCGAGGACGCCGAGGGAACGCCCGTCGCGAACGCGCTTCGAAGACGCGTGTGCTTCCTGCATCGCCCGCTCACGCAACAGGACCGTGAAGACAGCCCTGTCGGCGTATTGATCGATCCGGTCGAAAAGCGCCTCGGCAATAGCCACAGGATCGGCCTTGCCGCCCTGGATGAGAAGAGAAAGCTGAGCGATCGACATCGCACCGAAAGAAAGGGCCATGAAGGAGAGTCCTGTGGAAAACAAATAGGATTTACCGCCTATCATTTCGCGCGACCAGCCCTTGCACAGCTTTTCACGATGATTGGTACGATTTTGTGAACACTGAGTTTGATTTAGCCCTCTTCAATTTACCGCAATTAAGACACACATGCGGTGCTGCACGCGGGAAGCGGATAGGCGCGCCATTAGCTTGCCTTCCCAAGCCGTATCCCGGTGCATTGCAGGAGACTTGAAATGATACAATCTGAAACTTGGACCTCCGGTCACCAGGATATGGTGCACCAGCATGTGAAGGAGGACGTGAGCTACGGCGAAGCTGAACGCGACTACGCCGACCACGTCAGCGCACAGAAGCTGTCGGTCCTGGAGCGGATCGTGGTCGTCGGCGCCCTGGTACTGCTGAGCTTTGTAGGCTTCACGGCACCATCGGCACAGACGACAGCGACCGATCCGATGACCACTTCAGCCATTGAAGAGGTTACTCCTCCGGGTGATAGTCTGGTGTCGCACCATCAGCGCTACGGCCACTGCCGTGAAACGAGCCCCTACGCAGACAAGGTCTGCTAAGAGCCAGCGATTTTCGCCGGGCATGGAAATCTTTCGTCTGACGTGCATGAGAAGCATAGGAACGGAAAAGAGCCATGGCCGGTGACGTAGACTACGACCTCCACCGCTTCATCGAAGCACAGAACGGCATATACGAACAGGCTCTTGCAGAGCTGAAAGCCGGTCTCAAGCGGTCCCACTGGATGTGGTTCATCTTCCCCCAGATCGCCGGTCTCGGGACATCTTCCATGGCGGAGAAATATGCCATCCGCTCTGCCGAGGAAGCGTCATCCTATCTCGCCGATCCAATCCTCGGCAGCCGCCTGTTGCGTTGCGTCGAGGCAATCCTTTCCATCGATGCCCGCAGCGCCCATGATATCATGGGCTCCCCCGATGATTTGAAGCTGCGCTCGTCTATGACCCTGTTTGCTGCGGTCAGCGATCACGGCTCGCCATTTCACAAAGCGATCGACCATTTCTACGATGGAAAATTCGACGAACGGACAATTTCCATACTGAGCGCCGGCAACACCTAAAGCGCCGCGATCTTTCTGTCTCGCTCCCGACGCTTTAAGTCCCTGTTTTCAGCATGTCGGCATCGCAAAACCGCTGCACACGTTTACGCGACTTGCTCTAGCCCCGCGAATGCTCCAGCGCCGTAATCTCGTCGGAGATTTCCTCGATGCGCTGTTTCAATTCGTTTTCCGTGCCGTCGTCGACTTCCTCTTCGCCGAAGCAGTAGCGTGCATCATATAATTCGAGCTTGGCTTCGAGCTCGGCACGTCTGGCATATAGACGCCGGAGATAAGCGTGATTCATCTCTGCCTCCAGATTGCTCGCAGATCAGCAGAAAAACGGCCGCGGAACCCCAAGGTTCCCCAGCCTGGGTTCCTTGGCAGCCTCAAGTCAGCCGAAGGCTGAAATCGCCACGTTGCAAGCTTTTTCGAAATGGCAGGAACAGCCGCCATCCGCCATGGCTTGGCGGGTAACCCGCGCGCCTTCAAGCAGCAGTGTCAGCGTGTCGGCAAGAAGCTCCGGCTCACGTGCGCCGGCCGCCAGGCACAGGGCCGCAAGCCGGTTGCGTTGCATGGCCTTGTGGCGCTCGATCAGTTCGTGCGCCGGATGGCCCTCGCCCTTGAGTTCGATGGCCGCATTGGCGAGATCGCAACCTGCGGGCTCGCCGTTCAAACAGTGAGCCCGATCTTCGACCCAGGCAAGCAGCTGACCGCGCGCATCGCCGGGATGGGCGGCTTCGAGATCGCGCCAGATCTTCTCGGCCTTATCGGAGGCGCGGCGCAACGTCTCGCAGACCAGCTCATCCTTGGAGCCGAAATGGCGGTAGAGCGTCATCTTGTTGGTAGAAGCCGCATCCGCGATGGCATCGACGCCGATGCCGCGAATGCCGCGTTCGCGGAAAAGCTCCGAAGCGGTCGAAACTATACGCTCCCTCGGAGGGATTCGATCGTCTGAAGCGGCTGCGGAGATTTCGTTCAATGTTTCTGATTTTTTCGCGGACAGAGTCCTTGACATCGATGTGACCGATCGGTAACAAATGCATTGTTACTTACCGGTAACACCACTCTCCGCAGAAGTCAACGCCGGAGCGTTTGGCAGCAGGAGTGGAACACGGGCGACCGCCCACGAAAGGAGGACCGTACCATGAGAAAGACCAGAGAAGATTTGACCATTTCAGAAGCCCTTCGCGACCCGCTGATCGCCATGGTGCTCCGCGCCGACGGCGTAAAGCTTGAAGATTTCAAGCAACTCCTTGAGGTGGCTGCCCGTAAACGCGAGCCGCGTCCCTCCACGGCGAGCGATATGATCGGGTCCTTTGCCAGCCGCGCCAATCTGCCGGCGATGCCCTGCTTCGGCTGATCTGACCGCTGGCACCATAAGGCCCCGATCGGCACTGGGGATAAGCCCTGTTCCCAGACGGGCTGCCGCTATAAACAGGCGGCAGCCCTTGCGACGTGCAATCGTTGCGTTCCATGTCGCCAGCGCTCCTGTAGTGTTCTGGAACAATCAATTCTGAAATCTCTCCCAAGACGATGCGACGCTCGCCGCCGGGGACGCCGTCCTCGTAACGGCGCCACCGGCGGTGGCTTCGGCAAGCTGCAAAAGCACCGGCTTGCCACCGCTGACCGCAATGCCCGGCCGGAGACATAGCCCGCATCCGATCAGCCGGTATCTGCTCTGATGGGACAAGAACTCGGGCTGCGGCTTGTTGTTCCGGTCCCGCGCTGAGAACTGCTCCACGTCGGGGGATGGCAAGAGGCTCGCAGACCCCCGCGGCGCCTTCAACACTCGACAGAAAATCCTTCAGTCCCTTCCCGATCCAGCAATTTCAACGCTCGGCTGCGTGCGGCTGGCTGCGTTGGCAAATGGCATCGCGATGACCGGCCGGAGATTTTATCTCCGAAGATTTTGGGATTTGCTTCGCAAGCAGCTATGCCATAGTAATGTAACAGGTTGGCATGGCAATATGAGGTACGTTGAATTGGACGGAAAGACATCACCCGCAATCCACTCCGAAGATGAAGGTCCCGCTGAAGAGGCTGGCACCAAGGGCGCCCGCCGCGCCCGCGTCAGCGGTATCGACCGCGCGCTGCAGGTGATCGACCACCTTTACGAGACGGGATCGCCGGCCGGTGTCTATGCCATCGCCAAGGCTGTGAAGGCGCCACTTTCGACCGTCTATGTCATTGTCGACGATCTGGTCGAAAAGAACATGCTGACGCGCCAGTCCGACGGCTCCATCTGGCTCGGCTCGCGGCTCTACCATTACGGCCTTGCCTATGCCCGCTCGCTGGACTTCATGAGTGTGGCTACGCACGAAATGCACGACCTTTGCCGTCAGGTTGGCGAAACCGTTCAGGTTTGCGGTCGTGACGGCGATTTCATGCTGGTTCTCGCCATGGCCGATGGCCCCAGCCATTTCCAGGTCGCCTCGCGTGTCGGTACCCGCGTGCCCCTCAACTGGACGGCGTCCGGTCGCCTTCTGGTTGGCCATCTACAGGAAGACGAGCGCATCGAGCTCTTCAAGCGCTGCGCCCGCTCTTCGCCGACAGGGCGCGCCGAAATCGACGCAGCGACTTTGTCCGAATCGGCGGGCAAGGCCTTCGAATCGCGCCTGTCGATCCAGGCGGGTGAATCCGATTATGCGGTCGCCTGCATCGCCTCACCGATCTGCGATCGTGAGGGCCAGTGTATTGCCACCATTTCCATCGTTCTGCCGGAGCAGAAGGCATTTTCGGACGAAAGCCACTACACCGCGCATGTGCGCAGCTCCGCCGAACGCATCGAAAAGCTGATGGGCTGGCGCGGTCACTGAGCGGTTGCCTCAAACGGACGCGCGCCCTGCTTCCTAACCCTGGCAGGCGGCGGCGAAGCGAACGACGTCATTCCGCAGCGGCGAAGGGCGGCTCCTTGTTCGCATAGTACTTCGCTGCCTCATCGATCTCTTCCGGCGTCATCGCGCGGGCGACATTGCGCATTTGGCTGCTGATGTCGTTCTGCCGCGACCCGGATACAAAGGCCATGAGCTGCGTCTTCAAGTACAATTCCGACTGGCCTTCGAGCCAGGGACTGCCGAGCTTGTTCTCGATACCGCCGTGACACGAACCGCAAGGCGCAACGCCGCGTGTCGGCGCGCCGCTGGCGACGATCCTCGGCACCGGATTGCTGCCCGATGGATGGAAGCCCGGAAGCCGCGGCAGGTAGGAATAGTAGGCAGCCAGATCCTGCATGTCCTGCTCGGTCAGCTTTACGGCAAACGGGCTCATGACGGCGTTGACACGCACGCCGTCCTTGAAGTCGCGAAGCTGCTTGTAGATGACGCTCGCATACTGCCCCGCGAGGTTGGGAGAATCCGCACGGCTGATACCTGTCGGGCCGTGACAGATCGCACACTGTTGAGCCAGCGTTGCTCCGCGCCCGATTGCCTCGTTGTCCCGCTTTCTCGGCACCGCCGTCGCGACCTTGACCAGCGACGTCTTGTAGTCTGGCTTGACCGTCTCGGAAGGCGCTCCAGGCTGGGGTAATCCGGCGGCCCGGCAGATCGAATCCCAGATGCTGGCCACCTGCTCTCTTGCCTCAAGACGCGGCAGAAGCACGAAACCAAGACCCGCTGCGATAACGAAAATGACGGCCGTAAGGGTCACGCTCATGACCGTCCACCTGTTGCGGAACCTGATCAGCTTGTCACCTGCCATCATCGTTCTCCGACATAGACCGCCGGTACGGACGTATCGTCCCGCACGGCAAGCTGCAGGATTGGATAGCCGTAGTTCGTGATGGTCAGCCCGACCATCAGGGCGATCCAGAGACGGTAGCTGTTGAGCGCCGCTGGCACCCTGGTGGGCGGATGAACGGCGATTGCGAAGCGATATTCCTCGGGCTGCTGCGGTACTGCAAACTGCGTCCGGACTAGGATGGCGATGAACAGGAGGCCGGAAGCAACGAGGATGAAGCCGCCGAAGGCAGAGAACACGACGGACAACGCCTCGTTGGCAAGCGCCGGGTCCGTGTAGTCGAAGAACGACATTCGCCGCGGCATGCCAAGGATGCCGACATAGTGCCAGGGAAATGTCGTCACGATCATTCCGACGAACCAGAGCCAGAGCTGCAGCCTGACAAGCCCGAGGCTGACGAGCGGGCGGCCGGTCAGATGGGGCCAAAGGTCATAGGCGATCGCAAAGTACATGATAACGATCGCGCCGCCGAAGATGAGATGGAAATGCCCGGTAATCCACTGCGTGTTGTGGATCGAGGCATCCAGCTGGTAACTCATGTTGATGAGGCCGCCCGCACCGCCGAAGCCGAGCATGATGAAAGAGAATGTCACCGCCAGCATCATCGGATTGCGCCACGGCAGCACCTTCAGCCAGCCGAATATGCCCTTGCCGCCTCGTGCGCGGGCTGCGATCTCCACCGAAGCGCAGATGGTAAATACGGTAAGTAGTGTCGGAAGTGCGACAAGAGCGGTGAAGGCGGAGTGGATGAATTTGAAGCCGGCTCCAACCTGCGGATCGGCAAAAGCGTGGTGGATGCCGATCGGCATAGCCACAACCAGGAACAGGATGAATGAAATCCGAGCCATCGTATCGCTGTAGATCCGCCCGCCGATCGACCGCGGAACGATGGTGTAATAGGCGATATAGGTGGGCATCAGCCAGAAGTAGACGATCGCATGCAATGTCCATGAGAAGAACACGCGGGCAAGGCCAGCATCGATCGTCGACCTGAAGCCGAGCGCTACCGGAAGGATCTGCAACAGAAGTTCGAGCGCCGCCCCGACGGCGGTCCAGCCCCAAAGATACGATCCGGCAACATTGGCAAACATCGGCAGCGGCACCGGGGCGCCGGGATTGGCCTTCTTCCAGATCCCCAGATTGACGGACATCAGCGCCACCCAAATCCAGGATCCGACGACGACCATCACGACACCGAGGTAGTAGAAGGGGCTACCGATCAGTGGCGGGTAAAAGGTGTAGAGAACGGACGCCATCCCGAGCGCAACCGGGATCATCGCGACCACGGAGCCGACGGCGATCAGCCAGAATCCCGCCCACGCCCAGCGCACGCCGATGAGATTCTGCTTCAGAGAAGACTCGCTGATCGCATATCCGAAGGCCATCGCCACCAGGGTCGGGAACACGTAGCCCATGACGGTGCCGTGCGCCGTCAGCGAGCGGTAATACCATTCCGGATTGTTGACCCAGGGAGAAAGCGGGCTGCGGACATACATCTGCCAGGCACCGAGCAGCAGAGCCACGCCGAAGACGGCAAAGGCGAGCCAGAAGTGCGCGATAATCAGCCTGCGATTATGGAGCACAGGAAAGCCTCCTCTTGTCCGCCATTTCCGAAAGGAACTGCTGTTTGTCCACGACCTTCACCCTTGCCCACATGCCTTCGTGGCCGACGCTGCAGAACTCCTGGCAGGGCATCAGATGGTCGCCGGGCGCTGCAAAGCTCGCCTTCTGGATCGACACGTAGCCCGGCACGAGCATCGTATTGATATTGGTGCCCTGAATGAGGAAACCGTGCACGACGTCGGCGCTGGTGGCCCGAAACGTGAGCGGTGTCTCAGCCGGCACCACGATGCAGGGCGGCGAGAAGGAATATTGCTGCCCGATCGCGCGCACCGTCACGGAGCCGTCGGATTCGACGGCGCTGCCGAGATTGGATTCGATGAATTCGCCCGCCAGGTGGATCGTGGTGGGATCGATTGTCTCGACGGTCGTCTGCGGCATCGTGGCATTGTGGATGCCTGCGAAAGCTGCCATCCCCGCCAGAAAGACGATGATGAGGACCGCAACGGTTGCCCAGCGTCGCTCGACGCGCTCTGAGACTGCCGCTGCCTGATTATGCATATCGGTCATCAGCCGCTCCTGGGCAAGAATACGAGCAGATAGAAAAGCAACCACATAAGAACGACGATCGCAGTCGCTATCCCCGCGACGACGACGGCACCATGCGGTCCCTCGGCAACGATCCTCTCGACGAGGGCGTCGTCGGGAGCATCTGAAGGATCTTCCGAATTGATCATGACGTCCTCATTGGAGTGGAGCGGAACGAAGTTTGTTCGCCTCGGACGCGCTGACCGGCGTGCCGCGATTGCCCCAAGCGGTCCTGATGTAGGACACCACGGCGGCAACCTCGTCGTCCGACAGCGTCACGGCAAATGGCGGCATTCCGTGAGGCATGGGGTTCTTTTCGGTCGCAGGCGGATAGCCGCCGTTGAGCACCATACGTATCCCGTTCACTGCCGATTCCATCTGGATCGACTGATTGCCGGCCAGTGGCGGATAGTGCGGCGGCCTGCCTTCGCCGCCCGCGCCATGACAGCTCGCACATTGCTTGTCGTAAACTGCCTTCCCGAGACTGATGAGAAGACTTGCCTCCTGCGTTCTGACGGATGTCCGAGGCGGCGCAGGCTCATCCTGCGCGATGCTCTTCAGATAAAYGGCCATCGCCCGGATGTCCTCATCCGTCATATACTGGAGACTGTTGAAGACCACCTCCGCCATCGGGCCGTAGACGGCGCCACGCGTCGAGACGCCTTTCTGCAGGAGGTCGGAAATCTCTTCGATCGACCAGTCGCCCAGCCCCGCCTCCTTGTTGGACGTCAGCGACGGCGCATACCAGTCCTGCATCGGTATCAGCCCGCCCTGAAAAGCTTCCGACTCGCGACTTCCTCCGAGCGCATTGATCGGGCTATGGCACATGCCGCAATGTCCAAGGCCTTCCACCAGGTAGGCGCCCCGGTTCCATTCCTCGGACTGCTTAGGGTCCTGCGTGAATTCGCCTTCCTTGAAAAAGAGCGTTCTCCATCCGAGAATGAGGGAGCGATTATTGTAGGGAAAGTCGAGCTCGTGCGGACGGTTTGGTTGATGGACAGGCGGGATTGACTTGAGATAGGCGAAGATCGCATCACTGTCTTCGCGGGTCACCTTGGTATAGGACCCGAACGGCATGGCTGGATAGAGTAGCCCCCCATCAGGGAAACGGCCGTGGTGCATCGTGTTGTAGAAGTCGTCAGCGGACCACGCGCCAATACCCGTCCCGTCCGGCGTGATGTTCGACGTATAGATGGTGCCAAACGGCGTCGGCATGGCGCGTCCGCCCGAGAAGAGCTTTCCCTCCGGTGCCGTATGGCAGGCGACACAGTCCCCGGCGCGGGCGAGATATTCGCCCTTTTTGACCACATCGGAGGAGTTGTTCGGCTGTGGAGACTGTGCTGCGACGGGCGAAAGGGCTGCCACAAGCGCCACCATCGACGACAGAACAAGGGCCGGCAGAATTCTCATATGCGCGCTCATGGCTTGTTGCCCTCCGGCTGGCTGCCACATGCGAAGGGCAAGGAATAGGATCCGGCAGAAGACGGTGCGGGATCGGCGGGCTGCGGCTGATTGGCGAGATAGGCTGCGACGGCACGCACGTCATCTTCCGTGAGATGTCCCGCGACAATCTGCATGCAATCAGGAGCGATTGCCGTGCGCGTTCCGTAACGCCATCCGCCGAGCTGAGCGCTGATGTAACTCGCCCGTAGTCCGAGAAGGCCTGGAATGCCGGGCGACTGCCCCGTCAGAGCGCCGCCATGACAGCTCACGCAAGCCGGGATCGATCGGTCGACGTCGCCCTGCGTGACGAGCGCATGGCCGTGATCGAGCACCGCCTGGCTGACATCGGGGGGCGATTGTTCGGGCAGCGCCGGCCGCTGATCGGCGAAATATTCTGCGAACTGCCGCAGATAATCGTCCGTCAGATATGCGAGCAAATAGTTCATCGGCGGGTATTTGCGCCTGCCCGACTTGAAGGCTTCCAACTGATTGAAGAGATACCCGGCCGGCTTGCCGGCGAGCCGGGGGAAATAGGGGTCGTTCGTGCCTTTCCCTTCCACGCCATGACATGGCGTGCAGGCTTGAACGCGCTCCGACATATCGGCTGGGTAGGCTTTGGCTTCCTGGGCAGACGCCAGGCTTGCGCCCAGGAAGAAAAGACAGAATGCCAGGAAGATTTCTCGTATGCGCACTACGTTTCTCCGAAGCACAATCACGTGACAGTGAAAAATCTTGATGGGGATCGCACCCCGAAAGAAATTACATCGGTGAGAGGCGTGAAACTGCGCCCGATCCGCGTTGAATCAGTAGCTGCATTCGAAGGCTCCCGCCTTGACAAAAGTCAAGAAAGTGCCGCGAAGCGCTTGATATTAGCGATTTTGATGGATGCTAGTGCGGTCGGAGTACTGACCTAGTTTTGCGGCCTAGCAATCCTCCTTTTTGAGTCAGGGCCGCCTCATGGCAGTGTTGCCAGATAAGGCTTTTATAGTCCTTAGTCGTGGACACTGGATCTTCGTGTGTCGCTGCAGGGTGCCGGCAGGCGACCTGATCGGAAGCCACCTGTCTGAAGAAACTCACCGCTTATGATCGCTCAGCCTTCGAAAACCGAATAACCGATATCACGCAGATGATTCTGGTCGGCGATAGCATCGATCGCCGAGATCCTGTCGCCGTCAAAGCTCAGCGCCAGCACGACGCGCAACTGGCCCTCGATGAAGACGACGAGACCGACTTCCTCATCGACAAGTGCGACTTTCGCCGATGTCGCCCGCCCCTTGAAGCTTTCGGCGATGGCACCAGCGCCGCGAAGCGGCACCACATTACCCAGACGGGTCGCAGCCGTATCCGGTCGGAAGACGGCATCCGGCGCGAGGACCGCAATCAGCCCCTCCAGATCGCCATTGCGGGAGGCGATGAGGAAGGCTTCGGCTATGCTGCGCTTATGCGCGAGATCGATATCAGGCGTTTCCGGCTGCCCCTGCACCCTGCGCCGAGCGCGGCTGGCAAGCTGCCGGGCAGCGGCAGCGCTTCGCCCGATCACCGCAGCGATCTCCTCGAAGGGCAGCTCGAACATGTCATGCAGAACGAAGGCGACGCGTTCGGCAGGCGAGAGAGTTTGCAGCACGACGAGCAGGGCGATGCCGACCGAATCGGCAAAGGCTGCTTCGTGCTCCGGATTGCTGGCGATATCCGCGATCGCACCATGCGCCGGCAGGTCGAGCGGCTCTTCGCGTCGCGTCTTGCGCGAACGGAGCATATCCAGGCAGATGCGTGCCACGACCGTCGTCAGCCAGCCGCCAAGGTTATCGACGCTGCCCCTATCCGACCTTGTCAGGCGCAGCCACGCCTCCTGCACCGCATCCTCAGCTTCTGCGCGGGAGCCGAGCATGCGGAAAGCGACGGCCCGCAGCTGCCCGCGGTTCGCCTCGAACTCACCGGCCAGCCATTTATTCTCGTCCATCAATCCACTCCAATCCTGTTGCATCAAAGGCCATGACGAACGGAAACCGGACGATGTGACAGGTGCGCCATCGTATCAAGTCCCGGCGAGGTTTGGCTCATGACTTGACCTGCCGCGTTTTTCATTGGCTGATGGTAGGCTGATCCCTCCCTATGGTGTTTCCCATGTCCCCCCGATTTAACAGTTCCAAACAATATGCCGCCTTCCTCTTCGACATGGACGGCACGATCCTGAGCTCGATTGCGTCGGCAGAGCGCGTATGGGGACGCTGGGCCGAACGGCACGGGCTGGATGTGGAAAAATTCCTGCCAATCATGCATGGATCGCGCGGCATCGACACGATCAGGCGCCTGAACCTTCCGGGTGTCGATGCAGAGGCGGAAGCGGCACAGATTACTGAGGACGAAATCCGCGATGTCGAAGGCGTCGTCGCACTTCCGGGTGCTGCCGATTTCCTGGCGTCCCTGCCTCCGAACCGGTGGACGATCGTCACTTCCTCCCCGCGTCGCCTTGCGGAGCGTCGGCTTGAGGCAGCCGGGCTCCCCATGCCCCAGGCTATTGTGACTGCCGAAGATGTGACCATCGGCAAGCCCGACCCGCAATGCTATATACTCGGCGCCGAAAAGCTCGGTTTTGCAACGCATGAATGCCTGGTCTTCGAAGACGTCGAAGCTGGCGTGAAGGCAGGAACCGCGGCGGGCGCCGATATCATGGTCATCACCGCGGCCGGCCACAAGCATTCGCTGCAGGGCTATCCGGAAATCGAACATTATGGCGGCGCTTCCGTTCTCATTTCTGACAGCGGTCACCTTTCGATCAAGTTCTGATCGGCCTGCCGCACACCGCCGGAAAGGAATCTCCCATGAAACCGGAAATCGTCTGCCTGATGATGTCGTCGCTCGATGGCGGCCTGCATCCGAGCAAATGGACAGAAAGCCCCGATGGYGGCCGCAGGGAATGGACGGCGCTCTATCAGAAAGCCCATGAAGATCTGCAGGGTGATGCCTGGATCGTTGGCCGCGTCACTATGGCCGAAATGGCGAAGGGAGAGCCGCATCCGCCGCAAGCAGCGGGTTCAGCAGAACGGCCAAACCATTTTGCCGATCGCGAGGCAACCAACTACGCGATCGCCCTCGACACCTCTGGCAAGCTGCATTTCACGCGGCCTGACATCGATGGCGACCATGTCGTTGTCATTCTCGGCAGCGACGTGCCGGACACGCATCTTGCCGAGCTCGCAGCCGACGGCATCTCCTACATCGTCTCACCATMCCCCGAGATCGACCTGTCTGCAGCGCTCGGTGTACTGGAGCAGGAACTCGGCATTCGCAAGCTGCTGCTCGAAGGCGGAGCCGCGATCAACGGCGCCTTCTTTGCCGCCGGGCTCATCGATGAGTTTTATCTGCTCGTCGCTCCGGCCCTGGATGGCAGTGGCGGCCAACCCGTCGTTACTTTCGACGGCGGATTGGCGGGCAAGACCCGGCTATCGCTGATATCGGCAGAAACGAAAGACAACGGTGCCGTCGCCCTGCGCTATAAAGTCCACGCCTGACACGCATGACGGATGGCCGTGGCTGCGAAGCGCCATGTCCTGCCCCATGATCACCACCGATCCGGATATCGTGTGCCTGATAACCCGCTTGCCGTCGAAGCGTGGGGCAAGCCACAGGATATCGACCAGATGGTGCGGTCGTTCCCGGAATCCTGAGACGTCCATTTTTTCCTGCCTCAGTCACATTGCCTTATCCTGATGCGTCAACTCCATGACGACCGAAAGCCGGCAACCGGCCGGCTCTGCGTCAAACGGAATACGTTATCAGGAGATTGAACATGCAAGAGAGAATGGGAAATCCAGCCCTCGTCATCCCGGAAGCCATGCAGGCCCTGAATGCCCTCGGCAAAATGCCTGTTGCGGCCGGACTTGCGCCGGGATTCCTGGAAATCGTCTATCTGCGCGCCAGCCAGATCAACGGCTGCAGCGTTTGCATCGACGGGCATTGGCGCATTGCCCGCAAACACGGGGAGACCGACGAACGGCTCTTTGCCGTCGCTGGCTGGCGCGAGGCGCCTTATTACAGCGATGCCGAACGCGCCGCCCTCGCGTTGACAGAGGCCCTCACCCGTCTCAGCGACCGCGCCAACCCGGTATCGGATGAGATCTGGGACGAATGCACGCGCCATTACGATGGCAAGAGCCTTGCGGCACTCGTCATCGCAATCGCCAATATCAATGTCTGGAACCGGCTGAACGTCGCCACCCGGCAGATTGCGGGGAGATGGAAGCCGTGATCCACGGCTTCCGTTTCGTTCAGATCAGATAATACCACCGCCGCCGGCAACCGAGGCGGGACGCTCAGCGGCGACTTGCCTGCGGTAGCCGCTGGCGCGGTAGGTAGCGATCGGATCGATCGCACCGCCCTTGCGCCGGCGGGCTTCGGCAAGGATCGGCTCGACATCGGCACGGTAGGCGCGCTTCAGCGTCTCCGTCGCCATCAGCGCGTCGTTATCGTCCTGGAAGCCGGCGAGCGCCTTGCGGTCGACGAGCAGGGCCTGCGCGTAAGCGCGGCGGATTTCGTTGGCGCTGTTGATCAGGCTTTCGATCGGGTCGGTCACGTTGTGCGACTGGTCGATCATATGAGCGGGATTGAAGTCGTTGACGCCGCGCTGCTCGGCATCGACAAGCTCGTTGAAGACGAGGAACAAACGGTAAGGCTCGATGGAACCGGCATCGAGATCATCATCGCCATATTTGGAATCGTTGAAATGGAAACCGCCAAGCTTGCCGAACTGAATCAGGCGGGCGACGATCATCTCGATATTGGTATTCGGCGCATGATGCCCGAGGTCGACCAGGCACTGCGCCTTGGGGCCGAGCGTCTGGGCAATCAGATAGTTGGTGCCCCAGTCCTGGACGATGGTCGAATAGAAGGCCGGCTCGTACATCTTGTGTTCGGAAAACAGCTTCCAGTCGTCCGGCAGCGCCTTGTAGATATCCGCCATCGAGGCGAGATAACGCTCGAATGCCTTGGTGAAATTGCTCTGGCCGGGGAAATTCGAACCATCGCCAATCCAGACCGTCAGCGCCTTGGAGCCGATTGCCTTGCCGATCTCGATACATTCGAGATTGTGYTCGACCGCCTGGGCGCGTGTAGCCGCATCGGTGTGGCTGAGCGAACCGTACTTATAGGAATGCGCCTGTCCCGGTGCGTCGGAGAACGTATTGGAATTCATCGCATCGAAGCCGAGCCCGAGCGCTTCGCCCTTAGCCTTCAACTCCTTGGTGTCCGTCCTGTCCCACGGAATGTGCAGCGAAACATTCGGGGTCGCGCGCGTCAACTCGTTGATAACCGAGCAATCATCGAGCTTGTCGAAGATGCCGCGAGGTTCGCYGGTGCCGGGAAAACGGGCAAAGCGTGTACCGCCCGTGCCGACACCCCAGGACGGCACAGCCACGAAGAATTCCGACACCCTTCTCGTCACCGCATCAATATCGATACCACGTCGAGCAAGATTGGCGCCGAGCGCTTCATAATCGGATTTGAGCGCAGATGCGCGCTTGTCGTTTTCCTGCGCAATCAGATCCTGCGCGATCTTAAACTCGGCCATGAGTTCCTCCCGGTACTTTAGCGTGAGAAGCGGCGGGTATGACACCCGCCGCAAAAGTTGGGCTTAGCGCGGGAAGCTCTGAACGTTGCCCGCATCGACATTGATGATATTGCCGGTCGACTTGGCAGAAAGATCGGACGCCAGGAAATAGACGGCTTCGGCGATGTCCTCCGGGAACACGTTGAGCTTGAGCATCGAACGCTTGCGGTAATGTTCTTCGAGATCATCCACTTCAATCTTGGAAGAAGCCGCACGCTGCTCGCGCCATTCGCCGCTCCAGATCTTCGAGCCGCGCAGGACGGCGTCGGGATTGACGGTGTTAACGCGGATGCCTGCGTCCGCACCTTCCAGCGCCAGGCAACGGGCAAGATGAATTTCGGCAGCCTTCGCCGTGCAATAGGCGGCAGCATTCGGCGAAGCGGCAAGCCCGTTCTTCGACGCGATGAAGACGACGTTGCCGCCGAGGGCCTGGCGGCGGAACAGCCGGAAGGCTTCACGAGACACGAGGAAATAGCCGGTCGCCAGAATGTCGATATTGCGGTTCCACGTCGAAAGCTCGGTCAATTCGATCGGTGCCGAAGAAGCGATGCCCGCATTCGAAACGAGGATATCGATGCCGCCGAATTCGGTGCAGGATTCGGCGAAGGAAGCGATAACCGCATCTTCCTTGGTCACGTCGAGCTTGACGGCGCGAACCGCGTCGGCACCATATTTCTTGACGAATTCTGCTTCCGTCGCTTCAAGTGCTGCCTGATCGATATCGGCAARCACCACGCAGGCACCCTCGCCGACGAGACGGGCAGCCGTTGCCCGGCCGATGCCGCCGGCGCCGCCGGTGACGAAGGCAACCTTGCCGGCAAGGCTCTTCGGCTTCGGCATGCGCTGCAGTTTGGCCTCTTCCAGCAGCCAGTATTCGATATCGAAGGCTTCCTGCTCCGGCAGGCCCTGATATTCGGATACGGTCGAGGAACCGCGCATCACGTTGATGGCGTTGACGTAGAATTCGCTGGCGATGCGAGCCGTCGCCTTGTCACGGGCAAAGGACAACATGCCGACACCAGGCACCAGGAAGATCACCGGATTGGCGTCGCGCATAGCCGGTGAATTGTTGTGCTTGCAGCTGTTGTAATAGCGGGCATAGTCGGCGCGGTAGTCTTCGAGCGACTTGTCGAGACCGGCGACGATCGCATCGACATCGGGCTTGGCCGGATCGAAATCGACAATCAGCGGGCGGATCTTGGTGCGCAGGAAGTGGTCGGGGCAGCTGGTGCCGAGTGCACCGAGAGGGCGCAGGCTCTTGGAATTGACGAATTCGAGCACGGCATCCTGATCGTCGAAATGACCGAGCTTGCGCTCCTGCTTGCCGATGCGGCCGCGGATTTCCGGCATCAGGCGGGCGGCGATGGCGCGACGCTCGGCGACCGGCAGGCTTTCGACGACTGCACCATCGAAGATCGTCTTGCCTTCGGTCTGGCCGGCAAACCACTCGATTGCCTTGTTGATGATATCGAGCGTCAGCTCGTAGCAAGCCTTGGCATCATTCGCCCATGTAAACAGGCCATGGCTTTCCAGCACGACACCCTTGGCGCCAGGGTTCGCCTTGACGAAGGCTTCAAGATCGAGACCGAGCTGGAAGCCCGGACGGCGCCACGGCAGCCAGCCGATGTCGTTACCGAAGACCTGCTTGGTCAATTCCTTCGAATTCTTGGAAGCGGCAATCGCGATGATTGCGTCCGGATGCATGTGGTCGACATGCGTATAAGGCACGAAACCATGCAGTGGCGTGTCAATGGAAGCCGCGCGGGCATTCAGGTTGAAGGTGCAATGGGGCAGGAAGCCAACCATGCGGTCTTCATCCTCGACGCCCTTGTAGATGCCCTTCAGCGCTTCTAGCTTGTCCTGATAAAGCGTGGCAAAACCATCAAGCTTGATCGTGCCTACATCGCCACCCGAACCCTTGACCCAGAGAACCTGGACCTTGTCGCCGGTCAGGGGATCGGTTTCCATGACCTTGGCAGAGGTATTGCCGCCACCATAATTGGTGATGCGCTTGTCGGCGCCGAGCAGATTCGAGCGATAAAGAAGCTTGCCGGGTTCATCGAGTCCCACCGCGTAAGCATCATCCCACCGGTTGTCGAGAAGTCGAACCTTTGCCGCCATATCATCCTCCCATTAAGGCTTCCAGAGCACTCCGGTGAGCGCTCGTTTCGGTCACGGTATCGCGCATCGAAATGCAGCTTGTCAATCGAAAACGATCAAATTCGATTATGTTGCATCGCAATATGAAAAATTATGATCGTTTCTGATTGACAGCTTTTAACGGATAAGAAATAAATGTGACACGGGAGGAGCCCAATGCACGAACGCGAAYGCCATCGCATCATTATGAGCGCTGTTCAGGAGAAGTCCGTCGTCACGATTCAGGATATTTCTGAACTGACGGACGCTTCCGAGGCGACAATCAGGCGTGACATCGCGGCCCTTCATGTGCAGGGCAAGATACGGCGCGTTCGCGGTGGTGCAGAAGCAGTGCACCCGCCGCAGCTCGGCAATCTTGCCGGCCGCCCGTTCAGAGTGTCAGAATCAGTCAACATCGATAAAAAGCGCGCAATTGCGCGCGCAGCGGTGGATCTGTGCGAGGCCGGCGACGCGATTATCATCAACGGCGGCACAACGACCTTCCAGATGGTTCACTATATGGCCGGTCATCGCATGCAGGTCATGACCAATTCTTTCGCCATTGCCGAGCATCTGGTGAAGCATTCGAAAAACACTGTGACAGTTCCGGGTGGCGCGATCTATCGCGAGCAGAGCCTGATCCTGTCGCCTTTCGACAACGATGCGATCCGCAATTTCTATGCACGGCGMATGTTCATCGGCGCACAGGGCGTCGGACCGCTCGGCATCATGGAGGCGGATGCGCTGATCATCCAGAGCGAACAGAAGCTGATGCATCAGGCCGACGAACTGGTCGTCATGGCCGATTCCAGCAAGTTCAATCGCCGGTCGAGCCTCATTCTGTGCGCGCTCGACCGTGTTTCAACAATCATAACCGATAACGGCATCGCCGATGAGGCGGCCCGTATGGTCGAGAATGCAGGCGTCCGGCTCGTTGTTGCGAGCCCGATGGCGCAGGCAGTGAAGGAGGATTCCTCGTCGGTCGCATGAGGCGTCGGCGAGGTGTGGAAGTCTAAAACTCAGTGGGAGGACATGACATGAAACTTGCAAAGACACTTGCAATCGGCGTGGCGTTTGCCGTCGCCATGATGGCCGGCGCCGCAAGCGCCAAGGACATCAAGATCGGCCTCGTCGTAAAGTCGCTCGGCAACGGCTTCTTCGACGCCGCCAACAAGGGCGCTCAAGAAGCGGCCAAGGAACTCGGCGGCGTAGAAGTGATCTACACCGGCCCGACGAGCACGACGGCCGAAGGCCAGATCGAAGTCATCAACTCGCTGATCGCTCAGGGCGTCGATGCCATCGCCATCTCGGCAAACGATCCGGACGCTGTCGTTCCGGCTCTGAAAAAGGCCGCCCAGCGCGGCATCAAGGTCATCTCCTGGGATTCCGGCGTTGCTCCGGAAGGCCGCATCCTGCAGCTCAACCCGTCGTCCAACGAGCTGATCGGCAAGATGTGCCTGACGCTCGTCAAGGATCATCTTGACGGCGGCAAGGGCGACTTCGCCATCCTGTCGGCAACGACGACCTCGACGAACCAGAACATCTGGATCGACCAGATGAAGAAGCAGCTCAAGGACTTCGCGGGCCTCAACCTCGTGACCACGGTTTACGGCGACGACCTCTCGGACAAGTCCTATCGTGAAGCCGAAGGTCTTCTGAAGTCCAACCCGAACGTCAAGGTCATCGTCGCTCCGACGACGGTCGGCGTTCTGGCTGCTTCCAAGGTCGTTGAAGACAAGGGTCTGGTGGGCAAGGTTTACGTCACCGGTCTCGGCCTGCCTTCCGAAATGGCTGGCGCGATCAAGTCTGGTGCGACGAAGGAATTCGCCATCTGGAACCCGATCGACCTCGGCTATTCCGCAACGCAGATCGCCTATCACCTGGCAAAGGGTGATGCCGATGGCAAGCCGGGCAGCGAGATCGAAGCCGGCCGCATGGGCAAGATCAAGATCGGCGACAATGGCGAAGCCGCTATGGCCGACCCCTTCGTCTACAATGCCTCGAACATCGACCAGTTCTCCAAGGTCTTCTGATTTCAGACATTCAGAACAGACACCCGGCGGCTCTGCCGCCGGGCTTCTCTTTCGATGGTGGTAAGCTTGCTGATGACCCCTGCCCTTCAACATCCCGTCGCGGACCAAAAAGCCGATGACGCTGCCGCCATTCTGGAAATGCGCGGTATCTCGCAGATCTTTCCGGGCGTGAAGGCGCTCGATAATGTCAGCATCGCGCTCTATCCCGGCAAGGTGACGGCACTGATCGGCGAAAACGGCGCCGGCAAGTCGACGCTCGTCAAGATCCTGACTGGCATCTATCGCCCGAACGAGGGCGAGATTCTCGTCGATGGCAAACCGGTGTACTTTGCGACGGCGCAGGCCGCCATCGATGCCGGCGTGACCGCCATTCATCAGGAGACCGTGCTCTTCGACGAGCTTTCGGTCGCCGAAAACATCTTCCTTGGTCACGCGCCACGCACCCGCTGGCGCACCATCGACTGGAGTGAGATGAACAGCCGCGCCAGGACGCTGCTGACCTCGCTTGAAAGCAATATCGATCCGACGATCCGCCTGAAGGACCTCTCGATTGCGCAGCGCCATCTCGTGGCGATCGCCCGCGCCTTGTCGATCGAGGCCCGCATCGTCATCATGGACGAACCGACCGCCGCGCTCTCGCGCAAGGAAATCGACGATCTCTTCCGCATCGTCGAGGGACTCAAGGCAAGCGGCAAGGCCATTCTCTTCATCAGCCACAAATTCGACGAGCTCTATGAGATCGCCGACAATTACGTCGTCTTCCGCGACGGCCGCGATGTCGGCCACGGAAAGCTGAAGGAAACGCCACAGGACGAAATCGTCCGTATGATGGTCGGCCGTGATGTCGAAAACGCCTTCCCGAAGATCGATGTGGCGATTGGTGGCCCGGTTCTCGAGGTCGAGAAATACTGTCATCGCACTGAATTCCGCGATATTTCGCTGACGCTCCGCAAGGGTGAGATCCTCGGCATTTATGGACTGATCGGCGCCGGACGCTCGGAGCTTGCGCAATCTCTCTTCGGTATCACCAAGCCGCTTTCCGGTAGGCTTGTTCTCGAAGGCCAGGAGATTTCGATCAATTCTCCGCAGGACGCCATCCGCGCCGGTATCGTCTACGTGCCGGAAGAGCGCGGCCGCCACGGCCTGGCGCTGCCGATGCCGATCTATCAGAACATGACGCTGCCCTCTTTGACGCGCACCTCGCGCAAGGGCTTCCTGCAGGCGGCAGACGAATTCGCGCTCGCCCGCAAATATGCAGAGCGGCTCGATCTGCGCGCCGCTGCCCTCTCCGTGCCTGTCGGTACTCTGTCGGGCGGCAACCAGCAGAAAGTCGTCATCGGCAAATGGCTTGCCACCATGCCAAAGGTCATCATCCTCGATGAGCCGACCAAAGGCATCGATATCGGCTCAAAGGCCGCGGTCCACGGCTTCATCAGCGAACTTGCGGCCGAGGGTCTTTCCATCATCATGATCTCCTCCGAACTGCCCGAAATCATCGGCATGTCGGACCGCGTGCTTGTCATGAAGGAAGGCCTGTCGGCGGGGCTCTACGAGCGCGATCAGCTTTCGCCGGAAGCGCTGGTGCGCGCGGCGACCGGAAATGCATGAGGTGACGAGCATGATGAGACTGATCAGAAAACGCGAAACCCTGCTCTTTGCCATCATCGTGGTGATGATCGCCGTCTTCTCGACGCGTGCTGCCGATTTCGCAACGCCGGACAATCTGGCCGGCATCTTCAACGACACGGCGATCCTTATCATCCTGGCGCTTGCGCAGATGACAGTCATTCTGACGAAATCGATCGACCTTTCAGTTGCCGCCAATCTCGCCTTTACCGGCATGGCGATCGCAATGATGAATGCTGCCTTTCCGGGCCTGCCGCTCATCGTGCTCATCCTTGCGGCGGTCGTGATTGGCGCAGCACTCGGTTCGATCAACGGCTTCCTGGTCTGGCGCCTCGAAATCCCGCCGATCGTCGTGACGCTCGGCACGCTCACCATCTATCGCGGCATGGCATTCGTGCTGTCGGGCGGTGCCTGGGTGAATGCGCACCAGATGACGCCGACCTTCCTTTCCGTTCCCCGCACGCCGATCCTCGGCCTGCCGGTGCTGAGCTGGGTGGCGCTCATCATCGTTGCGCTGATGTACATGCTGCTGCGTTACAGCCAGTTCGGCCGTTCGGCCTATGCAACAGGCGGCAACTCGACCGCTGCTGTCTACGCCGGCATCGATACGGGCAAGACGAAATTCCTTGCCTTTGTTCYCTCGGGCGCGCTCGCCGGCCTCTCAAGCTATCTCTGGGTCTCGCGCTATGCGGTCGCCTACGTCGATATCGCCAATGGCTTTGAGCTCGACAGCGTCGCAGCCTGCGTCATCGGCGGCATCTCGATTGCCGGCGGCGTCGGCTCGGTCGCCGGAACGGTACTCGGCGCACTCTTCCTCGGCGTCATCAAGAATGCACTGCCCGTCATCGGCATCTCGCCGTTCACCCAGATGGCGATTTCCGGAACCGTCATCATTCTTGCCGTCGTCTTCAACGCACGGCGCGAGCGCAATCGCGGCCGCATCATCCTGCGTGACCGCGCCGCAGCGGAGGTCGCAGCATGAGCATGGTTTCCGCCAATCCAGAAAAGCGCGTCATTCCCGATCGGCTCGGCACACCCTTCAAACGCATCATGTCGAGCTGGGAAGTGCTGCTCTTTGGGGTCGCCGTCCTCATTTTCATTTTCAATTCTCTGGCCTCGCCTTATTTCCTCGATGCCTGGAACCTCTCGGACGCGACCTTCAACTTCACCGAAAAAGCGATGATCGCTTTCGCCATGGCGCTGCTCGTCATCGCCGGCGAGATCGACCTGTCGGTTGCCGCCATCATCGCGCTTGCCTCGACGGCGATGGGTGCGGCGGCGCAGGCCGGCGTCGGCACACCGGGCCTCGTGCTGATCGGCATCGGTACCGGGCTTCTCTGCGGCATGTTCAACGGCTTCCTCGTCTCGGTGCTGAAGTTGCCGTCGATCGTCGTCACTATCGGCACGATGAGCCTGTTCCGCGGCATCTCCTACATCGTGCTCGGCGACCAGGCTTACGGAAAATATCCGGCGGATTTCGCCTATTTCGGCCAGGGTTACGTCGTCTGGGTCTTCTCCTTCGAATTCGTGCTGTTCATCGTGCTGGCGATCCTTTTCGCCATCCTGCTGCATGCGACGAATTTCGGTCGGCAGGTCTATACGATCGGCAACAATGATTTCGCCGCCCGCTTCTCCGGCATTCCCGTCGAGCGCGTGAAATTCATCCTCTTCCTGCTGACCGGCGTGATGAGCGGCATCGCAGCCGTCTGCCTGACCTCGCGCCTCGGCTCAACCCGCCCGTCGATCGCGCAGGGCTGGGAACTCGAAGTCGTTACCATGGTCGTGCTCGGCGGCATCTCGATCCTCGGTGGTTCCGGCACGATCGGCGGCGTCGTCATTGCGGCCTTCGTCATGGGCCTCGTTACCTTCGGCCTCGGCCTGTTGAACGTGCCCGGCATCGTCATGTCGATTTTCATCGGCCTGCTTCTGATCATCACCATCGCGATCCCGATCATCGCCCGCCGCATCAAAGCCATGAGCGCCAAATGACCCTGGAAAAACACGCCTTCAAGATGAAGCTCAATCCCGGCATGGAGGCCGAATACAGGAAGCGGCATGACGAGATCTGGCCGGAACTGGTCGATCTCCTGCATAAGTCGGGCGCCAGCGACTATTCCATCCATCTCGATCGCGAGACCAACACGCTTTTCGGTGTGTTGACGCGGCCGAAAGACCATACGATGGGGAGCCTGCCCGAGCATCCGGTCATGAAGAAGTGGTGGGCGCATATGGGCGACATCATGGAAACCAATCCGGATAATTCACCCGTCCAAAGCGGCCTCGTTACTCTCTTCCATATGCCATGAGTGACTATCGCCGCATCGCCGTTCTCGATATCGGCAAGACGAATGCCAAGGTCGTCGTGCTCGACAGCGCGACAGGCGCAGAAATCGCCGTCCGCAAGCAACCTAACACCGTCATCCGCGACGGCCTCTATCCACACTATGATATCGAGACGCTCTGGAGTTTCGCGCTTGCAGCGCTGAAGACGTTTGCCAGCGAACTAGGTTTCGACGCGATCTCGATCACCACGCATGGTGCGGCCGCCGCCCTGCTCGATGCAGATGGCAAGCTGGCGATGCCTGTCATCGACTATGAACACGAATATCCGCAGGATATCCGCGACGCCTATGATGCGCTTCGCCCTTCCTTCGACGAGACCTACTCGCCGCGGCTGTCGATGGGGCTGAATATCGGCGCGCAACTTCACTATCAGAAGAACGCCTTTCCCGTGGAATTCGTGGAAGTCGCTGATATTCTCACCTATGCGCAATACTGGTCGGCGCGCCTGACCGGTGTCGTGGCAAACGAAGCGACGTCGCTCGGTTGCCATACGGATCTCTGGAACCCGAGAACCGGCGCCTATTCCTCGCTGGTCGACACGCTCGCCATTCGTGACCGGATGGCGCCGATCCGCTCGGCCTTCGATGCGCTCGGCCAGGTCCTCCCTGACATCGCCGAGGAAATCGGCATTTCGGTACCTGTCTATTGCGGCATCCATGATTCCAATGCTTCGCTCTTGCCGCATCTTGTCGGCCGCGCAGCGCCGTTCGCGGTCGTTTCGACCGGCACCTGGGTCATCAATTTCGGCGTCGGCGGCGACCTCGACCATCTCGATGCCAAGCGTGATGCCCTTGCCAATGTCGATGCCTATGGCCGCGCCGTACCGTCCTCACGCTTCATGGGCGGACGCGAATTCGAGATGCTCTCAGCCGAGATCGGCCAGGTAGACGATGCCGCGGCAAAGGCCGTCATCGAGGATGTCGTGGTCAAGGGCATTATGCTGCTGCCGAATGTGGCGCCCGGTTCCGGCCCCTTCCCCGGCAAGGTCAGTCGCTGGCTCGGCGCCGAAGGCGCAAGTCGCGAAGAGCGATATGCCGCCGCCTGTCTTTATCTGGCGCTGATGACGGAAGCCTGCCTCGGCCTGATCGGTGCCAAAGGCCCTATTATTGTCGAAGGACCCTTCGCGCTGAACGAGACCTATCTGTCGCTGCTTTCCGCGTTGACCGGCCGCGACACGATGGCCCTGCCGGGCTCGACCGGCACCAGCCAGGGCGCAGCGCTTCTCGCCGGCATCCGGCCGGTGTCCGGGGTGGAAAAGCATTTCGCGCCCTTGGCAATTCCAGGTCTTCCCGCCTATCGGGAGCGCTGGTACGTCGCGATGGAATAACAGTCTTTCCAAGACTGCCCTTGTCCGTGCCGGCTGCGCCGCTACTGTGGCACCTCTCGATTTGATGGAGGAGACAGCATGACTGAATCATTTGACCCGCGCGCTTTGGCCGCCAAACTCCACGGCCTGCGCCAGGCCGGAAAGCAGGAGCCGACAAGCGCCTTTCGGCTGCCGAACGATCTGCAGCAGGCGATGGACGCACAGAACTTCCTGAAAGCTGAAGAAGGGGTTGCAAGCAACGCCTGGAAGGTCACGGCCTCGCCCGACGGACAGCCGGTCACAGCACCTCTCCATCCCTATGCCGAAGCCGTCTCGGGTGCCACCATCGCCTGGTATCCGGGCCTGAAGTTCGAAACAGAGGTCGCCGTGCGTTTCGGCAAGGACCTGCCCTATCGCAGGGGCGCGCCCTACAGCCGCGCCGACGTGCTCGATGCAGTTTCCGCCGTCTATCTCGGCGCCGAACTGCTCGTCAGCGCGGTCAAGGAAAGCGGCGCCGTCTCCTTCCTCCTCTTCCTCGCAGACCGCCTCGGCAATAGCGGTTACGTGCTCGGCCCGTCCATTGCAAAGAGCTTCATCGATACCGCTGCAAGCACGCCGGTGAAGGTTACCCATGGCGGCAAAACGATCTATGATGGCTTCGGAAAGCATCCGAAGGGCGACGTCGTCTCCTGGCTGGTGGACTATGCCAATGATCCGCTGAGGCCGGAAGGCTCGCTGACGTCAGGCGCGCTCGTCACCACCGGCACGCTGAGCGGCGCAATCGAACTTAGCGAACCCGGCGAGATCGATATCCGCTTCGGGGATACCGCACGACTGACCTTCTCCGTCGTCTGATATCGGCAGTTCCGGCCGCACAAACTGGGTGATTGTCATCCCGCTCCGCCTCCTGTATTAAACTTGAGTTTATTACGAAGGTTTATTCCGGCGTCTCGCCGGAGGCGGAAGTGGGAATGACGTTTCAACCGCGCATGCAGAACAAGATTCACGGCTTTTCCGTTACTAGAGGCGTCAATCGCCGGGTGTGGAACGGCATCGTGGCCGATGTCTGGGATGTCGACTGCGCCGCCCACAGTGGTGGCTACTATGTATCGCGCGACCCGCGGCTTTTCATCCTCCTCGAAAAACGCGGGCCGGGCAATTCGCGGGTGAAGCTCTCGCCGCGCGCCCATGGCACGGTGCAGGACACTGAGAAGCGTCCGATTTCCTACGTACCTGCCGATATGGAAGTCTGGGCCGATCTGGTGGACGTGCATTCTCTGCGCCATCTCGACATCCATTTCGATGTTGAGACCATCAACCGAAGGCTCGGCGATGATCTCGATCCGCAGCGCCTTGCGAGTGCCCAGCTCCTGTTTTCCGACGAGCGCCTTCTGTCGCTGGCCCAGTTGATTGCCGCCGAATGCGTCAATCCKCAGCCGCTGCATGACCTCTACGGCGACGGCCTGGCGCTCGCTCTCATCATCGATGTGCTGAAACTCACCAAGGTGCAGCCACGCAAGCGCAGCAAGCTCGCTTCCTGGCAATTGCGCCGCGCCACCGAATTCATCGAGGAAAATTGCCGGCGCAATATTCGCCTTGAGGAAGTCGCGGCAGTCACCGGCCTGTCGCAATCGCATTTCAGCCATGCCTTCAAGGCTTCGACCGGCGTGGCGCCGCATCAATACCAGACCCATGCCCGCCTCGAGCGCGCAAAACATCTGCTGGTCGTCAGCGAATATCCGCTGACGACCATAGCTGTCGAAACCGGCTTTGCCGATCAGGCGCATTTCACCCGTGTCTTCCGCAAACATCTCGGAACGACGCCGGCGAACTGGAAAAAGGCGCAGATTGCGTAGCTGCAGCACGTCCGGGCATTTGCTTGCAGTGCGGAAAATTGCCCAAGAACGTTCAATTTCCACCCGATCGCGACAATCCGGCCAATTAAAATTGAGTTAAACACTCGACTTATTCAAGGCCATACCGTGGCAAGCAGGGCCACGGCACGAGTGGGGTATTCCATGCGATCGCAGACCAAGAGGTACATCTCGAGGGCAAATCTTCTGACGGGGACTGCCGTCGCCGGCATCATGGCGGCGTCTTCCGCTTTTGCCCAGGATGCCAATCCGACACAGCTGGCGCCAATTGTCATCCAGGGCGGCGCTGACAGCGCGGCCGGTCCGGTCAAGGGTTATGTTGCGAAAAATTCGTCTGTCGGCTCCAAGGGCGATACGCCGATCAACGAGATCCCGCAGTCGGTCTCGGTCATCGGCAAGCAGGAAATGGACGATCGCGGCGTCACCAACAAGATCGACGAAGCACTGCTCTATACGCCCGGTGTCCTCGCCCAGCCCTATGGCAATGACCCCGACACAGACTGGTTCTACATTCGCGGCTTCAACGCCACGCAGACCGGCGTCTTCTTCGACAATCTCAACCTCTTCAGCTACGGCTTCGGCGGTTTCCAGATCGATCCCTTCATGCTGGAGCGCGTTGATGTGCTGAAAGGCCCGGCCTCGGTGCTTTACGGCGGTGCCAATCCGGGCGGCATCATCAATCTCGTGCGCAAGCGCCCGCTCGACGAGCCGCTCTACTACACGGATATCGGTATCAACAGCAACGGCAATGCTTTCACCGGCTTCGACATATCCGACAAGGTCGGCTCCAGCGACGCCATGACCTACCGCATCACCGGCAAGGTCGCCGGCGGCGACAATTACTCGGATTTCTCGCATGATTTCCGCGGCTTCATCATGCCGCAGCTGAAAATTGCGCCTGACGATTCAACAAGCTTCACTGTCTGGGGCTACCTTGCAGGCCTCGACCAGGTCCATACCGGCAATGGCTTCTTTCCCTATGTCGGCACAGTCAAGGATGCGCCATTCGGCAAGATCCCGCGCGACGCCTTCTATGGCGAACCCGACATCGACGACGGCAGCTATGTTCAGAAGATGATCGGCTACGAATTCGAGCATGAATTCGACAACGGCATCAAGTTCTCGCAGAACCTGCGTTACGGCCGCCTCGACAAACACGAGATCGGTCCGTACCTCAACGGCTGGGTCGGCGGTGTTCCCACAGGCCCGGATTACAATTTGGCGCGTATCGGCTTCGAAGGCCGCTCGGGCGTCGATTCCTTCGGCATGGACAACCGGCTGGAAGGCGAGGCGGAGCTTGGCGGCGCCACACACAACGTGCTTGTCGGCCTCGACTACAAATATTACAAGCTCGACAACTTGCAGAAATGGCCGACCTGGCCAATCGCTGCGACGGCGATCAGCGCCACCAACCCGATCTATGGCTTGGCACAGCCGGCCAACGACGTGCAGATCAATCAGACCGTCACGCAGAGGCAGCTTGGTCTCTATGGGCAGGACCAGATCCATTTCGGTAATGGCTGGCTGCTGACGCTCAACGGCCGTTATGACTATGTCGACACCAATTCCGATGCGGTCGTCGGAACGTCTTATAGTTCTGACGACAATGCCGTCAGCGGTCGCGCCGGCCTCGCCTATGAATTCGAGAATGGCCTGACGCCCTATGTCAGCGTCGCTTCCTTCTTCAATCCGCTCATCGGCACCGGCGTCTCCGGTCCGCTGAAGCCGGAGGAAGGCTACCAGATCGAAGGCGGCGTCAAATACGAGCCGACCTTCTTCGACGGATCGATCACCGCGTCCGTCTTCCAGATCGACAAGCGCAACAACACGGTCACCAACCCTGCGACTTTCGCACAGAGCCAGCTCGGCAAGGTGCGCTCGCGCGGCTTCGAACTGGAAAGCAAGATCAACGTCAACGATAACTGGAAGGTCATTGCCGGCCTCGACTATACCGATATGGAAGTGCTTGAAAACGAGGCCGATCCGCGATTGATCGGCAAGTCGCCATACATCGTGCCGAAGGTGAGCGCTTCACTCTGGATCGATTACACGGTCACGACAGGCGCCATGGAAGGCCTTAGCTTCGGCGCCGGCGTGCGCCATCAGGGAACGTCCTGGGCAGATGAAGCCAACACGGCGAAGGTACCTGCCGCGACCCTTGTCGATGCGGCAATCCGTTATGAGAAAGAGAACTGGGGCGCCTCGCTCAACGTCGCCAACCTCTTCGACAAGAACTACGTCGAAAGCTGCGGTGGCTTGACGGTCTGCGGTTATGGTGATGCGCGCACCGTCACTTTCAAGCTCAGCAAGAAATGGTAAGTTGACAAATAGAGTTTAGTTTTTCAGGAAGCTGCGATAAAGGGAGGGCTCTGCCCTCCCAACCCTTAGCAGCAAAGCCGGAGTTTCTCGTGTCTACGCCTTTCCTGAATCTCGCCGGGATCGAATATGCCATCGGCAGCAGGCCCATTCTCAACGGCATCGACCTGACCCTTGAGACAGGCCGCATCTATGGCCTTGTCGGCCCGAACGGCTCCGGCAAAAGCACCCTCCTGAAGATCATCGCCCGGCAGATAGCACCGAAGAGCGGCTCGATCTCCTTCGACGGCAAGGCGGCGGCCGATTGGGGCAGCCGCGCCTTCGCCCGCCATGTCGCCTACATGCCGCAGTTTACACCGGCGACCGACGGTATGACCGTGCGTGAACTGGTAGCGCTCGGCCGCTTCCCCTGGCACGGCACCCTCGGCCGCTTCAGCGCTGCCGATCGAGACATGGTCGAGGAAGCGATCGTCCGCACAGAGCTCGAGGATTTCGCCGATCGTCTCGTCGCCAGCATGTCCGGCGGCGAGCGGCAGCGCGCCTGGATCGCCATGATGCTTGCCCAGAACGCCCGCTGCCTGCTGCTCGACGAGCCTACCTCGGCGCTCGATCTTGCACATCAGGCAAGCGTGCTATCGCTGGTGCAGGAACTCAGCCACGAGCGCGGGCTCACCGTCGTCATCGTCCTGCATGACATCAACCTCGCGGCACGCTATTGCGACGCCATCATCGCGCTCAACCATGGCCGCATCACTGCCGAGGGCACGCCTGCCGACATCATGCAGGCCGACAAGCTGCAGTCCATCTTCGGCGTCGGCATGGGTGTCTTCCCGCATCCGGTTCGCAACGAGCCGGTCAGCTATCTGTTGTAGGCCATGGCATTTTTTTCCCGCAGGCAGTTTCTGGCCGGTGCGGCGGCCACGCTGTCGGCCCCCACGCTGCTGCGGGCGGCCGACAGCCTGCGCGTCGCGACCCTTGACTGGGCGATCCTCGAAACCTTGCTGGCGATCGGCGCCAATGTCGTTGCTGGAACGGAGCTGCGGCAGTTTCGCGACGTGGCGGTAACCCCCGTCATACCCGATGACGTTGCCGATCTCGGCCTGCGCGGAACGCCGAATTTCGAAGTGCTGCAATCTGCCCGCCCGGAGTTGATCTTCAACTCGAATTTTTACGCCTGGGCGGATGCACGGATGCAGCCGATCGCCCCTGTCGAAAGCCATGCGATCTATAAACCGGGCGAAAGCCCTTACACGCTGGCCGAGCGGGCGACGATTGCCATCGGCGATAGGCTGCAGCTTGCCGCCGCAAGGCAACTCACCGAAGAGCTTTATGACAAGCTCGACCGTTACAAGACTGGTTTTGCGGCGGGCGACGGCCGGCCCGTGATCCCGATCAATCTTGGCGATGCCAGGCATTTTCGCGTCTTCGGCTCCGACAGCATGTTCGGTGAGGTGCTGAAGCGGGTCGGCCTCACCAACGCGTGGCAAGGTGCAACAAGCTATTCGGCCGCCGCTCCCGTCGGCATCGAGACGCTGGCCTCGATGCCGGATGCCTGGATCGTGATGATCCCGCCTCATCCGGCCGATGCGATCGCCACCCTGTCCACCAGCGCCTTCTGGAATGCGCTACCGGCGGTGCGCGAGAAGCGCGTGCTGATCCTCGGCTCCATCAATCCCTATGGTGCGCTGCCGGCCGCCATGCGGTTTGCCGATCTTCTTCGGGAGGGGCTTGGCCATGCATGGAACGGTTAGTCTCGCCCGACCGGCACGCGGCGTCAGCATTCCCTTCTCGGCGATTGCGTTTGCGGCCCTTTGCATAGCCGCCTTCCTATTGTTGATCGCAACGCGTCCGCAGGTGCCCGGCGATGTTGCCCAGGCCGCAATACTCGATGGCGCGATCCTCTGGAACAGCATTCTGCCCCGCGCGGTGCTGGCGCTGATTGCAGGCGCCGCTCTCGGCCTTTCCGGTATGCTGCTCCAGCGTGTGCTGCGCAATCCGATTGCCGATGCATCGACGCTCGGCATTGCCTCCGGCGCGGAATTGGCGATGACGGCGGCGCTCAGTTTCTCGCCGCTGCTGATCGGCCTTTCTCGGGAGATCGTCGCTTTCGGCGGTGGGATCGGCGCCGTTGCGCTCGTGCTCGCACTCAGCTGGCGGCGCGGGCTCGATCCGGTGACCGTCGCGCTCTCCGGCATGATCGTCAGCATGATTGCCGCCGCGCTCAGCGTGACGCTGATCCTGGCGCGCGGCGAATATGCCATGTCGATCTATATCTGGGGCGCCGGGTCGCTCAGCCAGCAAGATTGGAACGGCCTATTTTCGCTCGGTCCCCGCCTTATGATCGGTTTTGCTGCCGCCCTGCTGCTGATGCGCCCGCTCGGTATTCTGACACTAGACGATACGAGCGCAAGAAGTCTCGGCCTTGCGTTGCATTCGGCGCGCTTTGCCATCCTCGTGCTGGCCGTCTGGCTCGCTGCCTCGGTCACGGCCGAGGTCGGCGTAATCGGCTTCCTCGGCCTCGCCGCACCCGCAATTGCCCGGCTTTTCGGCGCACGTAGCACCGGAAGCCTGATGATCGCGGCCCCGCTGATGGGTGCCGGTCTGTTATTCCTGACCGATTGCCTGACACAAATCCTCGGGCCAGGCTTCACCGATCTTGCCCCGACCGGCGCCGCAACTGCCATGCTGGGTGGGCCGCTGCTGCTTTTCCTGTTGCCCCGCGTCCATTCCGTCTCTGCTGTAACCGCACAATCGACTGCGGCCCTCAAGAGGCTTTCGAAGCCGCTTGCCACGCTCATTGCACTTTCCGTCGCCATCGTCCTGCTTTTCGTCCTCTTCCTCACGCTCGGCCCGGCCGATGACGGCTGGCATTTCGCAACGGGAACAGATTTCACCAATCTCCTGGCCTTCCGCCTGCCCCGCACGATCGTCTCTGCTGGCGCCGGCGGCATGCTCGCGGCAGCCGGTTTCATCATGCAGCGGGTCACCGGCAATCCGATTGCGAGCCCGGAAGTGCTCGGCATCAGCAGCGGTGCCGGCGCCGGGCTGACGGTCGCACTCTTTCTCTTCGGCTTTCCGTCACCCGTCATCATGCTGCTTGCCATGGCGCTCGGCGCACTGACCGCCTTCGGCACCATGATTGCCATTTCTGCCCACGCACAGTTTTCACCGGAGCGCATGCTGCTGGCGGGCGTCGGCATCGGCGCCTTCGCCATGGCGATCATCACCATGGTGCTCGCGCAGGGCGACATGCGCGGTTACATCCTGCTCACCTGGCTCTCCGGTTCGACCAGCCGCGCCGGCAGCTTTGAAGCCTGGACGGCGATGATCTCGCTCGTCGTGCTGGTAGCCCCGTTGCCCTTCCTCCGCCGCTGGCTGACGATGCTGCCGCTTGGGGGCAATTCCAGCCGTGCGCTCGGTCTTCGCGTCGGCACAAGCCGGCTGACGCTGGCGGTGCTTGCCGCACTGATGACGGCGATCGCTTCCTTCCTCGTCGGCCCACTCAGCCTTACTGGCCTTATCGCCCCCCATCTTGCGCGTCTCGCCGGTTTCCACCGGCCAGGCCACCAGCTTGCTGCTAGCGTCCTCTTTGGCGCCGGCGTGCTGATGACGGCCGACTGGCTCTCGCGCGTCGTCATCTACCCCTATCAGGTGCCGGTCGGCCTCTTCGCGGCGCTGATCGGCGGGCCTTATCTCATCTGGCTGCTTTCGCGAAAGGACACCAAGCAATGATGGCTGCACCCTTTACCGCATCCGGCGTCGCAATCGCTGTCGATCCCAACAGGATGCTCGATGAAATCTGCTCGCATTTCGCCGAACACAGTACCGTCAAGCGTGACGGCCATCAGGTGACGCTGGAGATGACGATCGGCAAGGCGGATATCCGCCAGGACGGTCCCAAGCTTGAAATCGAGCTCTCCTGCAAGAGTGCACGCGCACTTCAGAACGTGCGCTCGGTGCTTGCCGAGCACCTCTTCCAGTTCGCCGGCGAAGAAACATTGGAGCTTGCCTGGTCGGACGCACCGAAGGCGGACCGCCTGCCCGACCTGCGTGAAATCCGCGTTGTCGGCTCCCGCAACATCAGCCCGCATATGCGGCGGGTGACGGTTGCCTGTCACGATGCCAGGCATTTCGCTCACGGTGGGCTGCACTTCCGACTGCTCATCCCGCCGAAGGGCCGCACACCCATCTGGCCGAAACTGCGTTCTGACGGCCGCATCGAATGGGCGAAGGATGAGGATGCGCTGACTGTGCGCATCTACACGTTCCGCAGCATCGACCTGGACAGTGGCGAGATCGATATCGACTTCGTTCTGCATGAGGGCGAAAATATGCCGGGTGCCGAATGGGCATTGAATGCGAAGCCCGGTGATATCGCTGGGGCACTTGGTCCCGGCGGCGGCGGCGTGCCCGATGCAACATCGATGATCCTCGCCGGAGACGAGACGGCCTTACCGGCTATCTCGCGCATGGCTGCCGAGGTTCCCGCCGGAACACGGCTGCGTATCTTCCTCGAAGTCGATGGCCCGACGGAAGAGCTGCCCCTGCCATCGGCCGGCACTGTCGATCTGACCTGGATGCATCGCAACGGCGCGCCCGCCGGCACGATGGGTCTCGTCGAAACCGCCATCAAGAATGCCCTGGCAGATGCCGATGCCGACACGTTCGTCTGGGCAGGCTGCGAGCGATCCGAGGCCAAGCGCATCCGCGACTTCCTCAAGATCGAGCGGAGCCATGACCGGCACAAGATGAGCATTGGCGCCTACTGGGAGCGCTAGGCGCTGCCTACATCTTTTCGCGGAACATCTCGATGATGGCGGAGAAATCCCTACCACCATTGCCGAGCTTATCGAAGAGCGCGTAAAGCTGCGCGGCCTCCGCGCCAAGTGGTGTGGATGCGCCGMTCGCAAGAGCCGCCTCCTGCGAGAGCTTCAGATCCTTCAGCATCAAGGCCGCGGCAAAACCCGGCTTGTAGTCATTGTTGGCAGGCGAGGTCGGCACCGGTCCGGGCACCGGGCAATAGGTATTGATCGACCAGCATTGGCCGGATGAGGTGGAGGCGACATCGAAAAGCGCCTGATGCGAGAGACCGAGTTTTTCGGCGAGCACGAAGGCCTCGCAGACACCGACCATGGAAATGCCGAGGATCATGTTGTTGCAGATTTTCGCTGCCTGCCCCGCACCCGCCTCGCCGCAATGGACGATCTTCTTGCCCATGGCCTCGAGAACGGGCTTTGCCTTGGCGAAGGCTCCTCCGGAGCCGCCCGCCATGAAGGTTAGCGTTCCGGCGCTCGCCCCGCCCGTGCCGCCTGAGACCGGCGCATCGAGCGACAGGCAGCCTGCGGCTTTCGCCATCTCATGCGCCTTGCGGCTGCTTTCCACATCGATGGTCGAGCAATCGATTACAAGCGTGCCCTGCGCAGCCGATTGCAGGATATCGGTCCAGGCCGTCAGTACGTGTTTGCCTTGCGGCAGCATGGTGATGACGATCTCAGCGTCCTTGACCGCCTGACTGGCATGGCTGGCCGGTTTCACGCCGCTTTCCTCAGCCGCTTTCAGCACGGGGGCGGCGAGATCGAAGCCGAGAACTTCGTGACCGGCCTTGACGAGATTGACCGCCATCGGCCCGCCCATATTGCCAAGCCCGATAAATCCGATCCTTGCCATGCTCATCTCCTATCTGTTGTCCTCGAGGATCATGGCCGCCGCCTTTTCGGCGATCATGATCGTCGGCGAATTGGTGTTGCCTGACGTGATCGCCGGCATCACGGAGGCGTCCGCGATCCTCAGTCTTGCGAGCGCCCGCAATCTCAGGCGCGGATCGACGACGCTATCCCTGTCGATGCCCATGCTGCAGGTTCCGACGGGATGGAAAATCGTTGTGCCGATATCGCTTGCCGCTTTCTCCAGCTCCGCCTCGTTCTGGTAGCTCGGTCCCGGCTTGAACTCTTCCGGACGGAAACGGGCGAAAGAGGGCTGGGCCACGATCCGGCGTGTCAGCTTTATTGAACGAACAGCTATGTCGCGATCGCGCTGCGTCGAGAGATACCTTGGGGCAATCGTCGGCTGAGCTGCAAAATCCGGACTTGAGACATGCACGAAACCGCGACTTTCCGGCCTGAGATTGCACACACTTGCCGTGATCGCAGGAAAGGTGTGAACGGGATCGCCAAACTTGTCCAACGAGACCGGCTGCACATGATATTGCAGATCGGGCGTCTCCTTATCAGGACCGGAGCGGGTAAAGATGCCGAGTTGGCTCGGCGCCATCGCCATCGGGCCGGAGCGACGCACGAGATATTCGAGCCCGATCGCCGCCTTGCCGATCAGCTTCGACGCCTTTTCGTTGAGGGTCGGTACGCCCGTGACCCTGTAGGCGAGGCGAAGCTGCAGATGGTCCTGCAGGTTCTCGCCGACGCCTTTTACCTCCGCCAGCACATCGATGCCTGCTTGCTGCAACACTTCGCCCCGGCCGATACCTGACAGTTCCAGAATATGCGGCGAGCCAATGGAGCCGGCCGACAACACGGTTTCCTTCGCGGCATAGGCTCGCTTGGCCGTGCCGCGGTGCTGAAACTCGACACCGACGACGGCGCCCTCTTCAACCAGCAACCGCCGCACCTGGGCCTTCGTCATGACTGTCAGATTGCCGCGTTTCATGGCTGGGCGCAGGAAGGCCTTGGTCGCATTCCAGCGGATGCCGGAACGCTGGTTGACGTCAAAATAGCCGGAGCCTTCATTGCTGCCGCGGTTGAAATCTGCCGTTTCGGGGATGCCGGCTTCCTTGGCCGCCTTCTGGAAGGCATCGAGCACATCCCAGCGCACGCGTGCTTTCTCCACACGCCATTCGCCGCCAGCGCCATGCATTTCGTCCTCGCCCTGATAATGGTCTTCCGACTTCCGGAAAAACGGCAGCACGTCGTCCCAGCCCCAGCCGGTGCAGCCCATCTGCCGCCAGAGGTCGTAGTCGCGGGCCTGGCCGCGCATATAGATCATGCCGTTGATCGACGAGCAGCCACCGAGCACCTTGCCGCGCGGATAGTTCAGCGCCCGTCCGTTCAGCCCGGCCTCTGGTGCGGTGGTAAAACACCAGTCGGTCCGAGGATTGTTGATGCAGTAGAGATAGCCGACTGGAATGTGGATCCAGTGGTAATTGTCGTTGCCGCCCGCCTCCAGCAAGAGAACGCTGTTGTTACGGTCGGCAGACAGTCGGTTTGCGAGCACGCAGCCGGCGCTGCCTGCCCCGATGATGATATAGTCGTAGCGATCCATGGATCATGCACTCCGAAATGAGCTGCATCCCGCCTCCCCGGAGTGGGAAGGCGGGATTTCGCGGCGCCGCTGCACATCTTCCCCCGTTGCAGGAGAAGAGGTCCGCCCGTTCAGCGGCGATAGACAAAACCGAGTTTACGCCCGATCCGCGAGGCGTAGAATTCACCGACGATACCGCGGCGGAAGATCAGCACGCAGATCATGAAGACGACGCCGGTGATGATGGTCACCGGAAATTCCGACGTCGCGAGATAGTTCTGCAGCGTCACGACGAGCCCGGCGCCGAAGACCGGGCCGATCAGCGTGCCGATGCCGCCAAGCAGCGTCATCAGGATCACCTCGCCCGACATCTGCCAAGCGACATCCGTCAGCGTCGCAAACTGGAAGACCAGCGCCTTGACCGACCCGGCAAGCCCGGCAAGGGCTGCTGACATCACGAAGGCGCCAAGCTTGTAGCGCGCCACGGAATAGCCGAGCGAGATCGCCCGTTGCTCGTTTTCGCGGATCGATTTCAGGATCATGCCGAAGGGCGAATTGATGAAGCGCCAGATGATCAGAAGCCCAATCAGAAACACCGCCAGCACGAAGTAGTACATGTTGGTCGAGCTGTTGAGATCAATAAAGCCGAAGAGATGGCCGCGCGGCACGGACTGGATGCCATCCTCACCTTCGGTAAATTTCGCCTGCAGGCAGAAGAAGAAGAACATTTGCGACAGTGCCAGGGTGATCATCGCGAAATAGATGCCCTGTCGGCGGATCGCGAAGAAGCCCATGACGAGACCGAGAAAGGCTGCTCCGACAACGCCGACGAGAATGCCGAACTCCGGCGGAAAGCCCCAGCTCTTCACCGTATAGGCGGTAAAATATGCCGCCCCGCCGAAGAAGGTCGCGTGTCCGAACGAGAGCAGACCCGTATAGCCGAGCAGCAGATTGAAGGCGCAGGCAAAGAGCGCGAAGCAGAGCAGCTTCATCAGGAAGATCGGGTAGAAGAAAAACGGCGCAAGCAGCAGAAGCAGGAGCCCGATAATCAGGAACCCGGTCTGCACCGAAAGGGCGGTGCGGCTCTTTTCCGTTCGGATGGTTTCGGTGATGTCAGCCATATCACGCATCCCGGCCGAAGAGGCCCGCGGGCCTGATGAGAAGCACGATCGCCATGATGACAAAGATGACGATATTGGACGCTTCCGGATAGAAGACCTTGGTCAGGCCCTCCGCGATGCCGAGCACATAGCCGGTGATGATGGCGCCCATGATCGAGCCCATGCCGCCGACCACGACCACGGCGAAGACGACGATGATCATGTTCGAGCCCATCAGCGGCGAGACCTGATAGATCGGTGCCGCCAGCACGCCGGCAAAGGCGGCGAGGCTGGCCCCGAGCGCATAGGTGAAGGTCAGCAAAACCGGCACGTTGACGCCGAAGACCTGGACCAGCGTGGCATTTTCCGTCGCCGAGCGCAGATAGGCACCGAGCTTGGTCTTTTCGATCAAAAGCCACGTCCCGATGCAGATGACGAGCGAGACGATCACCACCCATCCGCGATAGATCGGCAGGAACATGAAGCCGAGGTTCATTCCGCCGGCCAGTGCCGGTGGCGTTGCATAGGGCTGGCCGGATGAGCCGTAGAGATAACGGAACGTGCCTTCGACCGCGAGCGCCAGGCCGAACGTGAAGAGCAGACCGTAGAGCGGATCGAGATCGTAGAGCCGGCGCAGGAACAGCCGTTCGACAACCGCGCCGGCAAGGCCAACAATGACAGGCGCCAGCAACAAAGACGGCCAATAGCCGATACCGAGATAATTCAGCAGCAGGTAGGCGACGAAGGCGCCGAGCATATATTGGGCGCCATGCGCGAAATTGATGACGCGCAGAAGACCGAAAATGATCGCAAGACCAAGGCTCAGCAGCGCATAGAAGGACCCGTTGATCAGGCCGATCAGCAGCTGGCCGAGCAGCGCCTGTAAGGGAATGCCGAAGATCATCGTCATCGCGTCACACTCCCAGAACCTTGTGCAGCACATCCATGCGCTGCGGCAGTTCACCGACCGGGAATTCCGAGACCATCTGGCCATGATCCATCAGATAGAAGCGATCGGCAATACGGCTCGCAAAGCGAAAGTTCTGCTCGACGAGAACGATGGTCATGCCGCGTTCCTTCAATGCCTTCAGTACCTCGCCGATGCGCTGAACGATCACGGGCGCCAGGCCTTCTGTTGGCTCGTCCAGCAGCAACAGGCGGACGCCTGTGCGCAGGATACGGGCAATCGCCAGCATCTGCTGCTCGCCGCCCGACAGCTTGGTGCCGGAACTCGCGCGCCGCTCATAAAGGTTCGGAAAAAGCTCGTAGATTTCATCGAGGCTCATGCCACCCGGCGCCACGACCGGTGGCAAGAGCAGGTTCTCCGAGACCGTTAGGGTCGAGAATATGCCGCGCTCTTCCGGCACGAAACCGATGCCCTTATGGGCCGTCTTGTGCAGCGGCACCTGCATCATATCCGTGCCGGCAAAGCTGATCTTGCCCTTTCGCGCACGCACGATGCCGGTGATAGTGCGCAAAGTCGTCGTCTTTCCGACGCCGTTGCGGCCGAGAATGGTGATCATCTCACCCTCGCCGACCGTCATGTCGACGCCGTGCAGGATATGGCTTTCGCCATACCAGGCGTTCAGCCCTTGGACTTCGAGAAGCGGCGCCATCAGTGGTGCTCCTCCGTGCCCATATAGGCCTGGCGCACACGCTCGTCCTGGCTGACGGTCGCATAGTCGCCCTCGGCGAGGATTTCGCCACGCTGCAGCACGGTGACATGCCGGCAGATATTGGCGACGACCGAGAGATTGTGTTCGACCATCAGCACCGCGCGGTCGCGGGCGACATCGCGAATGATGGCCGAGACGACACCGACATCCTCCTGCCCCATGCCAGCCATCGGCTCGTCGAGCAGCAGCACTTTCGGATCGAGCGCCAGCGTGGTTGCGATTTCAAGGACCCGTTTACGCCCGTAGGACAGATCGGCGGCGATATGATCGCGCTCCTTGGAAAGACCGACGCTGGCAAGCAGCTGCTCGGCCCTGTCGTTGAGTCTGTCGAGCGCCGAAAGCGGCCGCCAGAACTGCGTGGAAAGATTGTTCGGCCGCTGCAGGGCGACCCGAACATTGTCGAGTACGGACAGATGCGGAAAAACGGCTGATATCTGGAAGGAGCGAACGAGCCCCATACGCGCCACCCGGTCTGGCGGCGTCCTGGTGATATCCGTACCCATCAGCGTGATCGTGCCCGATGTCGGCTGCAGAAACTTGGTGAGCAGGTTGAAAACCGTCGTCTTGCCGGCACCATTCGGCCCGATCAGTGCATGCACGCTTGCATCATGTACATCGAGATCGACATTCTTGACGGCGGTGAAGCCGCCGAAATCGCGGCGCAGGCCGCGGGCGGAAAGCACCACCCGCGGCTTGGCCTGTGTTTCAATTGCGGAAACCGCCATATCTTATTTCACCAGATCGCAACCGCTCTTGGCGGGGTCGATATAGGCTTCCTTGCCGGGAATGGTGGCGAGAACGTTGAAGTAGTCCCACGGCTCCTTGCTTTCGGCGGGCTTCTTGACCTGCAGCAGATACATGTCGTGGATCATGCGGCCGTTCGGGCCAACCGTGCCGCCACGGCCGAAGACGTCATCGACTGGCATTTCGTGAAGCTGTTTGGCGACGGCTTCCGTCTCGTCCGTGCCAGCCTTCTGGATCGCCTTCAGATATTGCAGAACGGCCGAATAGGTGCCGGTGTGGATCATGTTCGGCATCTTGCCGGTGCGGGCGAAGAACTTCTTGGCGAACGCGCGACTGTCGTCGTCGCGGTTCCAGTAATAGCCTTCCGTCAGCGTCAGTCCTTGAGCGGCCTCAAGGCCAAGACCATGGACTTCAGCGAGCGTGAAGAGCAATGCCGCCAGATGCTGGCCGCCCTGGGTGATGCCGAATTCGGCCGCCTGCTTGATGGCGTTCGACGTATCGAGGCCGGCATTGGCAAGGCCGATCACCTTGGCACCTGATGATTGCGCCTGCAGCAGAAAGGATGAGAAGTCCTGCGTGGACAGGGGATGGCGTACCGAACCGACAACCGTGCCGCCGCTCGCTTTCACGTAATCCGTGGTCTGCTGTTCCAGTGAGTAGCCGAAGGCATAGTCCGCAGTCAGGAAGAACCAGCTGTCGCCGCCCTGTTTGACCAGCGCGCCGCCGGTGCCGACGGCGAGCGCATGGGTGTCATAGGCCCAGTGAAAGCCGTAGGGCGAGCAGGCCTTGCCGGTGAGGTCGGTCGTTGCCGCACCGGTAACGATATCGATCTTCTTCTTTTCCTTGGCCACTGCCTGCACGGCAAGCGCCACGGAAGACGTCGTCAGTTCCATGATGGCGTCGACCTGCTCGGTGTCATACCACTGGCGGGCAATATTAGAGGCGATATCGGGCTTGTTCTGGTGGTCGGCATCGACGATCTCGACCGGCATATCGAGCACTTTGCCGCCGAAATCCTCGACAGCCATCTTGGCAGCCTCGACCGAGGACTTGCCGCCGAAATCGGCATAGACGCCCGACTGATCGTTTAGAATACCGATCTTGACCTTGCCGTCGGAAACAGCCGCGTTCTGGGCGAGTACGGCTGTACTGCTAGCAAGCAAAAATGCAACGGACGCAATGAGATTCTTTCGCATTGTCTCTCCTCCCAGAGATTGGCCAGATTGCGAATCTGTTCAAATTTGGCGACCCGCCCTCCTCAAAGCGGCCGCTCCGCCCTTACGATCACGGAATTCCCTCCATGAGGCAACTGGCGGTTTACATCTAATTCCAAACAGTATCTGTTCATTTTTGTACAGAACCCTTCAAAATGCCCCTGTGCAGACAGTTGCGGCACTCTTTGTCGGACGGCATTAGACCAAAGACGTAGACGGATTGGACGACGCCGATGAGCCATGCCTCGCAATTTACTTGGGACGATCTGCAGTTTTTTCTAGCCGTCGCCCGCACAGGCCAGCTTTCGACGGCAGCGCGGCAATTGCGCTCCAGCCATGCCACCGTCTCACGCCGCATCGACCGGCTGGAATTTGCGTTGAAGGTAAAGCTTTTCGAGCGGAACCCGCGCGGCTACGTGCTGACCGCCATGGGCGCGCGCTTTGTCGAAACCGCCGAAAAGATGGAACAGGAAACGGAACGGTTGCGAGCCGATCTCGCTGACGGTTCGCTAAGCCAACGCGGTCTCGTACGCCTCAGCGCCCCGGAAGGCTTTGCCAACTTCTTCTTTGCGACGGTGTTGCCGCAATTTGCAGCCCGTCACCCGCATCTGGCGCTGGAACTCGTCACCATCCAGCAGATCATGTCTCTCTCGCGCAAGGAGGCGGATATTTCCGTCGTTCTCGACGAGCCGAAGGGCGGCCCTTATTTTGCGGAAAAGCTGACCGACTATCATCTGCAGGTCTACGCCTCGCGCGACTATCTTGCCCGCGCGGCCCCCATCAGGACGCGTGACGACCTGCTGAACCATCCCTTCATCAGCTATATCGAGGAAATGATCTTCGCGCCGGGCCTCGATTATCTCGGCGACGTACATCCGCGCATCAAGCCGCAGTTCCAGAGTTCGAGCATCTTCGCGCAGCTGACGGCCACCAGAAATGGCCTCGGCCTTGGCATCCTGCCCTATTTTTTCGCCTGCCGTTATCCTGAACTGGTGCGCGTGCTGCCCGACGAGATCGACCTCAAGCGCCACTACTGGATCACCTGCCATCGCGATCTCAAGCAGGCGCCGCGCGTGCGCGCTGTCATCGACTTCCTGCGCGAAGCCGTCCGCAGCGAGGATGTCTGTTTCATCCCGCCCTATATCGACGTGCCCGCCCCGACACGGAAAGCAAAGGCCGAGACCTGACTATTTCAGGAATTCGGCGCGGTGCGGGGTGAAGGTGTCGATCAGTCGGCCCTTCTCCAGCGCCTTGACGCCGTGTACGAGATTGGGCGGAACGATGAAGCTGCCGCCTTGCTTCAACACTTCGGTGCGGCCGTCGATCGTGACTTCGAAGCTGCCTTCGGCCACATAACTTGCCTGGATATGCGGATGGAAATGCGCCGCACCCACAGCGCCCGGCTCGAAGGCGACTTCAACCATCATCATCTCGGGCAAATAGGCCATGATGCGCCGCGTCACACCCGGCTCAGGGTTAACCCATTCGGCCCCTTCGGCCGATACAAAGAGATCACTCGATGACATGTCTGCCTCCTCACACGAAAATCTGTCTGGCCCGAATCCATCCGGCCGGAATCCATCGGCCGCAAACTGGCGCAACGATCCGCATTTGAAAAGACGACTTCTGCATCTTTGGTGCAATAGTCGCTTGTGTTGACGCCGCCAGTCGGCGGGTCTATGCGACCTTAAATCAGGCATGCCTGAATAATGGGCCCTGAACCGTGGTGAGGAGACTGGACATGCAGCATACGCGCGAAGTTTTCGACTGGGCCGATCCCTTCCGGCTTGTAGAGCAACTGACCGACGAGGAGCGCATGGTGCAGGACACCGCCCATGCATACGCGCAGGAAAAGCTCGCGCCCCGCGTTCTCGAAGCCTTTCGTCACGAGAAGACCGATCCCGAGATCTTCCGCGAGATGGGCGAACTCGGCCTTCTCGGCCCGACGATCGATCCGAAATATGGCGGCGCCGGCCTCGGCTATGTCGCCTATGGTCTGATCGCGCGCGAGGTTGAGCGCGTCGACAGCGGCTATCGCTCGATGATGAGCGTGCAATCCTCCCTCGTCATGGTGCCGATCGACGCTTTCGGCTCCGAGGAGCAGAAGAAGAAGTATCTGCCGAAACTTGCGACCGGCGAATGGATCGGCTGCTTTGGCCTGACGGAACCCAATCACGGCTCCGATCCGGGCTCCATGGCGACGCGGGCAAGGAAGGTCGATGGCGGCTATAGCCTGACCGGCTCCAAGACCTGGATTTCGAATGCACCGATCGCCGATGTCTTCGTCGTCTGGGCAAAGACCGAGGACGGGCTGATCCGCGGCTTCATCCTGGAAAAAGGCTGGAAGGGGCTCTCGGCGCCGAAGATCCAGGGCAAGGTTGGGCTTCGCGCCTCGATAACAGGCGAGGTCGTGATGGACGAGGTCTTCGTGCCGGAAGAAAACCTGCTGCCCGACGTCACCGGCCTCAAGGGACCTTTCACATGCCTTAACTCGGCCCGCTTCGGCATTGCGTGGGGCGCGCTGGGTGCTGCCGAGGCCTGCTACGCCATGGCTCGGCAATATACGCTCGACCGCCAGCAGTTCGGCCGTCCGCTTGCCGCCAACCAACTCATCCAGAAGAAACTTGCCGACATGGCGACGGAAATCTCGCTCGGGTTTCAAGGATGTTTGCGGCTCGGCCGCATGAAGGAAGAGGGCCATCCGCCGGTCGAGCTGACCTCCATCCTGAAGCGCAATTCCTGCGGCAAGGCGCTGGATATTGCCCGCGCAGCCCGCGACATGCTGGGCGGCAACGGCATTTCGGATGAGTTCGGCGTTGCCCGCCATCTCGTCAATCTGGAGGTGGTCAACACCTATGAGGGAACGCATGACATTCATGCGCTCATTCTCGGCCGCGCGATCACGGGCATTGCCTCCTTCTCCAACTAATTCGGCCGCACACAAGGCGAATTGCAACGGAGTTAACAATGTGCAAACCTCCCCTCACCGCGGCAGAATGGCCGGCGGTGCAAGGGGGATTTGCCTATGTTTCTGCTGCTCGCACTCCTGATCGGTGTCGTTGCCGGTCTTCGCGCCATGACTGCACCGGCCGCTGTCGCCTGGGGTGCCGCACTCGGCTGGTACGATCTCTCTCAGACGCCGCTTGCTTTCATGGGCTACCAGTGGACACCTTGGATCTTCACCATACTGGCTGTCGTTGAGCTCATTACCGACCAGTTGCCCACCACGCCGTCACGCAAGGTGCCGATCCAGTTCGGCGCCCGCATCGTCATGGGCGCGCTTTCCGGCGCCGTGATCGGGGCAGCCAGCAGCCTGCTCTTCGGTGGCCTGATCGCCGGCATTATCGGCGCTGTCAWCGGCACGCTTGGCGGGGCTGCTGTTCGCGGCAGGCTCGCAGCCTCCTTCGGCCAGGATCGCCCGGCGGCCCTGATCGAAGACGCCGTCGCCATCATCGGTGCAATCATCATCGTAGCAGCAGTCTGATGAAGACCTTCGACGCGATCTTCATCGGCGCCGGCCAAGCGGGCCCGTTCCTGGCCGCCCGTATGGCGGAAAAAGGTATGAAGGTGGCGCTGATCGAACGCAAGTTCCTCGGCGGCACCTGTGTCAATGCCGGTTGCATGCCGACGAAGACGCTGGTGGCAAGTGCGCGTGCCGCCCAGGTGGCGCGGCGCGGGGCCGAGTACGGCGTGCAGATACCGGGCGAGATCGCAATCGACATGAAGACGGTGCGTGGGCGAGCCGAGACGGTTACCATGAATGCGCGAAACGGGCTGAGCGGCTGGTTCGACGGCATAAAAACCATGACCGTCATCTACGGCCATGCCCGCTTCACGTCTCCCAAGGAAGTCGCCGTCAACGGCGAAACGCTGACCGCACCGAAGATCTTTCTGAATGTCGGCGCGCGGCCGACGATCCCCGACATGCCGGGTCTTGCCGACATCGACTACCTGACCAGCACCGGCATCATTCATCTCGACAGTCTGCCCAAGCATCTCGCCATCATCGGCGGCAGTTATATCGGCCTGGAATTCGCGCAGATGTATCGGCGCTTCGGAGCAGACGTGACCGTGATCGAGCGCGGCCCGAAGCTCGCCTCCAGAGAGGATGAGGATATTTCTGATGCGATCGCCGATATCCTCAGATCCGAGGGCATAAAAATCCATACCGACGTCAACACCATCAGCTTCGCAAAGAGTGCCAACGGTGCAACCATCACGGTCGATTCCGAAACGATCGAGGCAAGCCATGTACTTGTTGCCACCGGCCGCACGCCGAATACCGATGATCTCGGCCTCGATGTTGCGGGCGTAGCCACCGACAAGCACGGCTTCATCACCGTAGACGACCGGCTCGCCACCAATGTGGACAGCATCTGGGCGCTTGGTGATTGCAACGGCCACGGCGCTTTCACCCATACATCCTACAACGACTTCGAAATAGCTGCCGCCAACCTGCTCGACGGCGGGGACCGAAAGGTTTCGAGCCGTATTCCGGCCTATGCGCTTTACATCGACCCGCCACTCGGCCGCGTCGGCATGACGGAAAAGCAGGCCCGCGCCTCCGGCCGCAAGATCCTGGTCTCGACCCGCCCGATGAGCCGGGTCGGCCGTGCCAACGAGCGCGGCGAAACCAAGGGCTTCATGAAGGTAATCGCCGATGCCGAAACAAAGGAAATCCTCGGCGCCGCGATCCTCGGCATCGAGGGTGACGAGGCGATTCACGGCTTCATCGATGCCATGAACGCCGGCACGACCTATCCGGTGCTGCAATGGTCCATGCCGATCCATCCAACCGTCTCGGAATTGATTCCGACGCTGCTCGGCGACCTGAAGGCGGTCTGATCCGACAACGGTACAGCGCTAGCTCGGCATCGCAACCAGTAACGAGGCAGGCCAGATGTCCATCGAGCTTATGATCGAGAATTACGGCCTCCCGGCCATCTTTCTCGGCACCGCCTTTGAGGGTGAGACAGCCGCCTTTCTCGGCGGCGTCATCGCGCATCGCGGCCTTCTGACCTATTGGGCCGCCTCAATGGCGGCTTCGGCAGGGTCCTTTGCCGGCGACCAGATGTGGTTCTTCGCCGGTCGCTACGCAGCCCAATGGAGCTTCGTTCGTCGCCTCATGGAAACGCCGGCGCTGGCGCGGGTAACGCAGCTTCTCGAAAAATACCCGACGGGCTTCATCTTCGTGTTCCGCTTTCTGGTGGGATTGCGAACAATCAGCCCGATCGTGATCGGCACGACGCGCATATCGACGCAGAAGTTCCTCGTCATCAATCTTCTGGCAGCGCTGGTCTGGGGCCAGATTTTCACCGCACTCGGCTATGCCTTCGGACATGGGATAGAACAGATGCTCGGTCGCCTTCCGCTACACAACCATCTTCTGATCGCACTCGCAGCCGCGGCCGTCATCGCGGCCGCGGTGCTGCTCCACAGGATGAAACCATTCACAAGGCACCCCTAGGGGCACCTTACTCCATGACGATCTGCAGCTTGACGTCATCAGGGCGCGCCTCGACCGCGCGGTCGAAAGCCTTGATCGAATTTTCGAAGGTGAAGGTCTCGGAGATCAGCGGCTTGAGATCAACGCGGCCCGATCCCAGAAGCGCGATCGAGCGCTCGTACTGGTGCGCATAGCGGAACACCGTCTCGATGCGGATTTCCTTGGTGGAAGCCGTGGAGACGTCGAAGCCGATCGGATTGACCGGAAGGCCGACGACAACGATGACGCCGCCCGGACGCGGCAGGGCCATGATCGTCTCCCACGCCTTCGGCGAACCGGAGCATTCGAAGACCACGTCGGCCCCCCAGCCATCGGTCAATCGGCTGACTTCCTCGGCAAGGTTCTTCTCGCGGATATTGACCGGGATAACGCCCTGATACTGGGCGGCGATATCGAGCTTCGGCTGGGCGAGGTCGGCGACAATCGCGCGGGCGCAACCACCGGCAAGGGCGGCAATCGCTACCATCGTGCCGATCGGACCGGCGCCGAGAACAACGGCGGTATCGCCGGGTGCGATCTTCGCCTTGGTCGCGGCCTGCATGCCGACCGCAAAAGGCTCGACCATCGCACCTTCGGCAAAGCTGACATTGTCGGGTAGCTTGAACGTATAGTTGGCGGGATGCACGACCTCAGGCGTCAGCACGCCATGGATCGGCGGCGTCGCCCAGAAGGCGACAGCAGGATCGATATTGTACATGCCGAGCCGGCTCGCCTTGGAATTGGGATCGGGAATGCCGGGTTCCATGCAGACGCGGTCGCCGACCTTCAGATGCGTCACACCGGCACCGACCTCGACCACCGTGCCTGCCGCCTCATGGCCGAGTACCATAGGCTCGTTGACGACGAAGGGGCCGATCTTGCCATGCGTGTAATAGTGCACATCAGAGCCGCAGACGCCCACGGTATGGATCTTGATCTTCACCTGCCCGGGTCCCGTCTCCAGAGGCAGATCGATATCGCGAAGCGCAAGCTCATGCTGGCGCTCCAGTACCAGCGCACGGACTTTGGTCATGATCGGTTTCCTTCCCTATGGCTCCCGCGATTCATGGGATGCCCTTGCGGCCGACTATAAGACCGCAACGCCCAGCAATTCAATCATATCCAGGAGGCTTTTGCTCAATATATGACGAAATGCTCACACGCTTATCACCCGAAAGATAGGCGCTCCCTAGACGTCTGTATGATTTCGCCAGAACTCGCCGAGGACTATATTTCTGTTCAAGGATCACGGCAAAGTGGAAGGAGAAAGCAATGAAGCACGACAACGACAATGTCGCCAGGAATTCGGCTTCCAACTCGCAGATAACAAGACGGCTCCGCGAATTTTGGCGCAACCTGGTCGATGAAGCTGTCGCAGCACTCCGACAGGGGCGCCAGCCACAGCCGCTGCTTCAGCCGGTGCGGGTTATTGCAAGGATGCGGGATCGAAATCGGCCCCAGCAGCGTTATTAGGCATGCGCCGGCATGGCGTGACGGGGCATGACGCTCCCGGCACCATGCGGATCGGCAATCCAAGGAAGACCGTCATGAAATCGATTGTGTCATTCTGCCTATTCGCATCGCTTCTCTTTGCCGCAAACGAGGCTTCTGCGGCGATCGAGGAAGCAT